>VGTJ01000023.1 GCA_016874775.1 Deltaproteobacteria bacterium | reverse complement strand
ACACAATGGTCTCGTCTCTCATCCCTGCTCTTGTGCAGAGGCTCTCCACTCCGGTCAATCACTATTGCGGTAAGTTGTTTCCTGCCACCGCCTAAGCATCAGTGTTCTCGTCGCTCTTGGGATTTGGGGATATGCTTACCGGCTCGGATTGCGTCACGGTCGAGCGATGAATGTCCCGTTTCGGTTAATTGATGAACTCTTGGATCACAAAATTCACTGCTGCCGGCAAGAGCCGTCGACGGCTCGGTTCGAACTCGAAACACTATTAGGACTTGAAGCCTGGGAGTCGCAGCCTCTCGTACGGAACGTACTACAGCCCACGCGTCAGATGCCGAGTGAGAAGGGAAACGCTGAACCACTCCCGCCGCACAATACGAAAAAGGTGGCGTAGCAAGTAGCGAATGCCCAGCGTGGAAAATCCACGAAAGAAGGAGAGGGCAGTGGGCTTTCTCCTCGAACACGAGCATTGCTTGCCGATTATTCCTTGAGACTGGCGCTCTCACATCTTGTCAAGACGTTTCTAGAGTTGGGCCACGGCGCGCAGTGCCCAACCGGAACCGATTGCGGGCTGCCCCCCCGCATCGGCTCCGGAAGAATCATACGGAGCAGTGACGCCCTCTCCCACAACTCAAAAGAAGAGGGTAGAGTGGCTGCATCACTCTAAGGTATCCTATGCCAGATGAAGACCGACGAGGCACTGACCATCCTTCGACAAATTCAGGGTGAACGGTTCAGCGTCGTGCTACTGTCCCCGTTCCTGCTGAGCCTGCCGAAGCATGAACGGCGCTTATCTACTCCACAACTGATTTAGGAAACCTCTATGCTTTCTCGTCCACTCTCTCCCGGGTATGCCAAGCGGTGCACGATTGCCTTGCAGAAATTTGCCAAACCTGGGGACCCCGTCGTTGCGCTGTGTCCGACGTATGATCCAACTGCTACCTGTGGTCTGTGCCAACGCCCCGCCATTTATCGCTGTTTTCCCATCCAGAATATGCGCACCCAAGCCGTACTGATGCTTGGGGTTGAGTGTGTCCAGGCTTATCGACTGTTGGCGAAGCGACTACGACGAGGAAACGAGCAATACCGTGACCCTGGAGCGGTTACGGCAATTATCAAACGGTATCAACGTCGAGGGCAACTCACAGAGGCGCAAGTCGTGGATTTTCTCTCCGCGGCGCATGTCAGCGTGCGACCAGGCGGCAAAGCTGAACGCTGACGCTAAAACAGCGCAATCTTGCCATATTCTCCATCGTACCCAGGAGTAATCTGGACTTCACCGCGACGCACTTTCATGATGCCCGCGACAATGCGTGGAGGCGTGCCGTCGGCGAATTCTTTCTCGTCAAGATCAAGCAAGATGCGTAATTCTGAGCCATAGCGATCGAGCAGACGATCATACTCAACGTTCACCTTCTTGGTATTGGTCCGTTGTCCGACGGCAGCTGCGATGATTTCTTCGAGTGGCAGGAGGTAGCGTGACGGAATCGGCAGCGCTGGAGCATAGCCCACGTCGCGATCGGCCAGCGCTTCGATGCGGTGGAGGACCCCCACTGTGATTTTCTTACCGCAACGTGGACAGCGCCCTGACGCTGCTCTTGTTTCGTGTGGTGCCAGACACACCTGACATGGCCGATGACCGTCAAGATGATACTTGCCTTCTTGGGGGAAAAACTCAAGCGTATGGAGAAACTGTTGCGGATCACGACTCGTGAGCGCTTCACAAACGTCAGTGTAGCGAAGAGCACAATTCAAGATATTCGCTTCTCGTGCAAGTTTCCGCGGTGAATGCGCATCTGAGTTAGAGATCAAAGCAACGTGATCAAGAAACGACACTCGCCAGTTCATTGCTGGGTCAGAGGAAAGCCCCGTTTCTACCGCACGAATATGGCGGACATCCGCACCGTAACATTCCTCTAGTGACTGAAATCCCGACGATACTCCCAGCACCGAAAACCACGGGGTCCACACATGGGCGGGAATCACTTCGCAGGCGGGGTCGACCTCTTTTGCGATCACGAGTAGTTCTCTCGCCGTGCACTTGAGTGTTGGCCTCCCATCCAGGGCTAAATTACCGTGGGTTGCGAGTCGGGTATTGAGGCGATCCACAACGGCAAAACTGGGGGCAAAAATGAGCGTGTGAGTTTTTCGTCCTCGACCTTCATGGCGAAAAATATTGGTGATCTCCACAGTCAGCATGAAGCGGACGTCACGTTCACCTTCACGGAGTCGAAACAATCCCTCTTCTGCGGGCTCAAGTTGTTGTCTGAGTGAAGCAAGATAGATTGGATGGGTAAAGTCGCCAGTACCAAGCAGGGTAATGCCTTTGCGCTTCGCCCACCAGGCGAGACGACTTACTTCCATCTCTTGACTACACGCTGCGCTGAAACGTGAGTGAATGTGGAGATCCGCGACGATTTGCATCGAGCGCATTTCCCCTGATCTGACCGCGACTGTCAAGTAGCGTGCTCCTACATGCTGGGCTTATACCCCTTACGAACGTATAGGTACTCAGCCTAAAGCGGAGCGAGATTCTCCCGATAGGTTCTAGAAGGAGTTGGCACCTTTTTGAAATGGTCCGATAGGCTCACAGTGGGGAAACCTCATGGTCACGAAAACGCAGGTTGATTCGCATGGATATAGGGATGTATCTGTCCCTTCAAACTCCCGATGTGGAAGTGTGTTCAGGCAGGGTCGTTGGGGAGTAGGAACTGGCCTCGTCCTCGCCGCTCTTGTCCTGTTCGCGCCCGCCGGGCGTGCGGAGTCCACCGCGCTGGCAGAAGATAAAGCCGGGACAGCGCAAGTACAAGACTCTCTCGATCTTGATCTTGGCGAATTGTCAAGTCTCAAGGTGTTTGGTGCCTCACAGTATGTACAGAAAGTGACAGAAGCTCCGGCTTCGGTGACCATCATCACTGCCGACGAAATCAAGAAATACGGCTACCGTACGTTGGCTGATATTCTTCACAGTGTGAACGGGGTTTATGTCACCAACGATCGGAGTTACAGCTACGTCGGCGTCCGTGGCTTTAACCGTCCGGGGGATTATAACTCGCGCGTGCTGTTGCTGGTTGATGGGCACCGCCTCAACGACAATCTCTACGATCAAGCAGGTATTGGTACGGAATCACCTGTCGACGTCGATTTGATCGATCGTGTGGAAATTGTCCGTGGACCGAGTTCCTCTCTCTATGGGACCAATGCGTTCTTCGGAGTCATCAACGTCATCATGAAGCGTGGGCGTGACCTCAACGGTACTGAACTCTCAACCGAGATTGGCGGGTATCATTCGTATAAGGGGCGGGTGACCTACGGTAAACGACTCTCAAGCGACCTCGAAGTGCTCATGTCAGGCGCATTCTATGATAGCCGTGGGCACGAACGCCTTTTCTACAAGGAATATAACGATCCCGCCACGAATAACGGAGTTACGCGTCGCGCTGATGGCGACCAATCTTACAATCTGTTCACCAAGATCACCTATCGTGATCTGACGCTCGTGGGTGGATATAGTGGGCGCGAGAAAGTTGCGCCCACCGCCCATTTCGGAACGGTATTCCCGAGCAGACGAACGAGCGACTACGACGAGCGCGGGTACATTGATCTCAAGTACGAAAAAGAAATTGCCAAAGGCTGGGAACTCGTCACCCGTCTCTATTACGATCGCTATTATTATCGAGGCAATTTCTTTTTCGACTATTCAGACACGGCTGACCCCGTGTTTGTCTTGAACCAAGACCACCATGTTGGCGAGTGGTGGGGCGGCGACGTTCGGTTGACGAAACGACTGTGGGAGAAACATCGTGTCACTGTCGGTGCAGAATATCGTCATGATTTTCGCCGCGAACTGACGAATATCGATCGACAACCATTCGTCTCGTATTTGAGAAAAAACATTGGCTCACGCAACTGGGCACTCTTTTTGCAAGATGAATTTACCATCCGTGAAGATCTTATTCTCAACGGTAGCGTACGATATGATTATTATGACTCGTTCGGCGGGACGCTCAGCCCGCGCGTCGCGCTGATTTACAACCGTTGGCATACCACGTTTAAGTTGATCTACGGAACCGCATTCCGCGCTCCCAACGCCTATGAGCAGTTCTATACCGGAACCGCATTGAAGGCGAACTTCAACCTCAACCCTGAGAAGATTACGACCTACGAGGCGATTGTCGAGCGATCGTTGGGCAAGAACCTCAGGGCATCTCTTGCCGGATATTATTACACGATCGATGGTCTACTGAATCAAGCAGAAGATCCTGCTGATGGATGACTGGTGTTTACCAATACCGACTCCGTCGAGGCAAAGGGCATAGAATTGACGCTTGACGGTCATTGGTCCTCAGGGATGGTGGGGCGGCTCAGTTACGCCTTGCAAAAGACCACCAATCACCAAACCAGGCGACCACTCACGAACTCGCCACAACACATGGCAAAGTGGAATCTCATCGTGCCGCTACTCATGGATAGATTGTTTGCTGGGATAGAGACCCGCTATCTCAGTAACCGCGTGACTCTATCGGGCAGAAACGCCGGGGACTACGTCGTTACCAACGTCACGCTGTTTAGCCGCAATGTGTTTCCAGGAGCTGAAGTATCGGCAAGTGTGTATAACCTCTTCGATGCAGGCTACGGCGATCCTGGCTCTGAGGAACACGCGCAAGATACGATTCGTCAGGACGGGCGGACGTTCATGTTGCGACTAAAGTATGGGTTTTGAGTTGGCTGTCCCGCAAAGCTTCCCTGCCTGCATAGATACCCTCTCCTGTCCCTCATAAGGGTAGGTTTTTTATCCAAGCCTCAATTGGCGCGGATTTCCCGTCCTGAGGAGCCGCGTGTTCGTCAGGCCCGCGCAGGCGGGCATCCAGGAGCTTCACCCCTGAACGATTGCGTATTCCCCCTGGATTCCCGCATTCGCGGGAATGACGTCTCGTCTTTTCTCAGCCTAAAAGCCTACCCCTAAAAGCTCTCCTGTCCCCCTCTCGTTGCTGACCCTAGAGTCCTTACGGTATTATACCCTCTCTTTTCCATTCAAACGGAGGGGATCATGCGTCTCAAAGATAAGATCGCACTCGTCACTGGAGGGAGCCGCGGTATCGGCCATGCTATTTGCGTGCGGCTCGCAGCCGAAGGGGCCAAAGTTGCTGTTGTCGATATTCTCGAAACAGAAGCACAACAAACGGCCAATGAAATCAAGGCTAGCGGTGGGCAAGCCATGGCCGTACGATGTGATGTCACTCAGCTTGAGCAGGTGCAAGACGCCGTGCTGGCAGTGACCGATGCCTGGAGCCAGGTCGATATTCTGGTGAACAACGCTGGCTGGGACAAAATCGAACCCTTCATCGAGAGTCAACCAGAAACCTGGGAGAAGGTGATTGCGATCAACCTCAAAGGCCCCATCAGTTTTTGCCACACTGTTGTTCCGCAAATGTTGCAGCGCGGGAGCGGAAAAATTATCACTATAAGTTCTGACGCTGGTCGGGTGGGGTCCACTGGCGAGGCTGTGTACTCTGCCTGTAAAGCGGGTGTGGTCGGGTTCTCGAAAACCCTCGCCCGTGAACTGGCGCGTGCAAAGATCAACGTCAACGTTGTTTGCCCGGGACCGACAGAAACACCGCTCCTCAAGCAGATCACAGGCGGGAGTAAAGGTGCACGCATCATTGATGCGATGACCAAAGCGGTGCCATTCCGTCGCCTCGGCCAACCAGAAGAAATTGCGGCTGCGGTCGCGTTCTTCGCATCGCCTGATGCTGATTTCATTACTGGACAAGTCCTCTCTGTAAGTGGTGGATTGACCATGGCCGGTTAATGATGCAGCGGAAGTGCGAACAGAGGTACACATGACCAGCGTGACTCAAAAAGATTACCTGCTAACGCCGTATCGTGTCCTCGACCTCACTGGCGAGAACGGTCTGATGTGCGGGAAGCTCCTCGGCGATTTAGGTGCCGAGGTGATTGTTGTCGAGCCTCCCGGTGGACATCCGGCACGTGCAATCGGGCCTTTCTATAAGGACCAGCGGCATCCGGAGAAAAGCTTATTTTGGTTTGCCTTTAACACTAGTAAGAAGGGTATTACCCTCGACATCTCACAAACTGACGGGCAGAAGCTGCTGAAGGAACTGGTTCGCCAGGCAGACATTGTGGTTGAATCGTTTGCCCCTGGGTATCTGGACGCTCTAGGGGTCGGGTACTCAGCACTCTCGGCGATCAAGCCTGATCTGATTTTTACCTCGATTACGCCGTTTGGCCAAACTGGCCCGCGCCGTGACTGGAAAGGTACGGATCTGACGCTCCAGGCGCGGAGTGGGATGCAATATCTGCTCGGCGACCCAGACCGTGCACCCGTGCGTATCAGTGTCCCGATGATTGCTACCAAAGGTGGCGTCGAAGCTGCGAATGCTTCCTTGTTTGCGCTATTTCATCGCAATCGTACGGGCGAAGGGCAACACGTTGATGTTGCGCTGCAACCGGTCGGCGTGTGGCAAATGATGAACGCCTCGTCATTTCCCAAACACCACGGAACCGACCAGAAACGAGCCGGGGACCGCTATAATGCAGGCTTTGGTAATGCGCGGGCGATTCTCTCGTGTGCCGATGGTTACGTGACGTTTCTGACCATGGGCGGTCACATGGGTGCGCCGACGCTCTATGCGATGGGACGGTGGATGGAAAGTGAGGGTAAACTTCCTGATGTGATGCGGGGGAAGAAGTGGGAAGAGTGGGACCTCGCCAAGCTTGCGACTGATCCGGTGGCACAAAAAGAGATGGACGATCTGAACGAGACCTTGGCCAAATTTCTTGCCACCAAATCGAAATGGGAAATCTTCGAACGCGCGTGCAACGAGAAGATTCTTGCGGCACCAGTCAACAATGTCAAAGATTTGGTTGAGCACCCACAACCCAACGCGCGTGGGTTTTTTCACAAACTGTGGCACGAAGATCTCAACACCGAGATTACGTACCCTGGCCATTGGGCGTTGATGACCAACGCGCAAGCCGGGCCGCGGTTTCGTGCGCCAGGCATTGGGGAACACAATGGCGAAATCTACGGACGGCTGGGATATGCTGCCGAACAGATACGCGAATGGCGGCAGGCGGGTGTTGTTTGACATTGGGTAAGCATTACGGGTGAAGCGTGAAGCATTGACAAAACGAAATTCCCTTCCATTTTTAACTTTTACCTTTTCCTTGTGAGGCGTTTATGTCGCGACCGTTCGATGGACTCAAAGTTCTCGATTTTGGCTGGATAGGTGTTGGCCCGATCACAGCTCGTTATCTCGGTGATAATGGCGCGACGGTGATTCGTATCGAGTCGTTGACACGATTCGATGGCTTGCGTATGGCGCCGCCGTATAAAAATGCCAAACCTGGCCTCAATAACAGTCAGTTCTTTGCCACCTTCAACGCTGGCAAAATGAGCCTTGGGTTGAATATGGCGCACGCCGATGCCCGCGCGATTGCTAAACGTCTCTGCCTGGAATGGGCCGATGTCATCGTTGAAGGGTTCACTCCCAAGCAAATGCGCGCGTGGGGATTGCACTACGAAGACCTATCGCAAACGCGACCTGACCTGATCATGGTGTCGACATGCCAGCTTGGGCAGACTGGCCCGTACTCGATGTATGCGGGCTACGGGAACATGGCTGCATCGCTCGCGGGTTACTATGAGATTACCGGCTGGGCCGATCGTGGCCCAGCGATGGTGTATGGTGCATACACTGACATGCTCACTCCTGGTGTCGGCGCCGCGCTGGTTGCGGCTTCGCTTGACTATCGACAACGGACGGGCAAAGGACAATGGATCGATCTGTCTCAGTTTGAGACCGGCGTGAATCATGTGCCGGTGGCAGTGCTCGACTACGTCGTGAATGGCCGGGTGGTCACCCGCAATGGTAATCATGATGACCGTGGTTGTCCGCACGCGGTGTATCCCTGCACTGGTGACGAGCGCTGGCTGGCTATCGCTGTCTTTAGCGATGATGAATGGCAGTCCCTCGTCCGAGTCATGGGGGATCCCGCCTGGGCCCAGGCAGAGAAATTCACCACAGCAGTTGGGCGACAAGCCAATGAGGCCGAACTCGATCGTCTGATTGAAACCTGGACCAAAACTCAAGATGCCGCTCTTCTGGAGTCTCTGCTACAAGCTGCCGGTGTCGCTGCTGGGATGGTCGCGAAACAATCTGACTTATTTGACGATCCGCAGCTCGCGCATCGCGAATTTTTCGCCTGGTGTGAACACAAAGTGATGGGACGTTCGCCCTATGATGGACTGATGGCGCAGCTTGGCAAAACTCCGGGTCAAGTGTCTACCGCGCCGCTCTTGGGTGAACACTATGAAGAGGTGCTCAAAGGTATTCTCCACTATTCCGATGAGGCGATCGCCGAGTTGATTGGTAGGGGTACGGTGGAAATGTATCTTGAGTGAAGAGCAGGCTCCAGGACAGGTGAAGCGCTCGAAGATGTCAATGCTTGTATGGAACGCCGCCCCTGGTTTTTGCAGTTGAGAAAATAGCTGCCGGGGTGCTTGAAGAATTGAATAGCTTGTTACGACTTCAGCGACTGTCGAATGTCGCGCAGACAGCGCTGAGAGATTGGGAAACGCCTATGATCAAAATCTTCGTAGCAGATGATCACGCCATGATCCGGCGGGGGATCAAACAGACTGTTGCCGACGAAGTCGATATGCAGGTGGTTGGCGAAGCGCAGAGTGCCAAACAAACAATCGATTTGCTGCGCATCTCTGAATGTGATGTCGTCATTCTCGATGTCAGCATGCCGGATGGGAACGGCCTGCACGTCTTGAAAGAGATTAAGAAAGAACGGCCCACGTTGTCAGTGCTCATGCTGAGTATGCATCCTGAAGAGCAGTTTGCCGTGCGAGCATTGAGAGCAGGTGCGTCAGGCTACTTGACGAAAGAGAGTTCGCCAGAAGAGTTGCTGACTGCTCTACGCAAAGTGTCGACGGGCGGACGATACCTGACCCTCTCGCTGGCTGAAAGACTTGCCGAGGATTTGGTTACGGCAAGCCCGGTGAACAGTCATGAACGGTTGTCGGACCGTGAATACGAAGTGTTTTCTCTCCTTGCCTCAGGGCGGACCGTGTCTGAAATTGCTGAACAGCTTTCCCTGAGTGTCAAGACAGTGAGTACGTATCGGGCTCGCATCCTCGAAAAAATGAACTTGCGGAATAACGCCGAGATCATGCGCTATGCTATGCAGCGGCAGCTGGTAGACTGACGATGATGAGTCGAGAACGCAACGGTGAAGTACAGAGGGGCATATGGGGGATCCTGATGATGGGGGAAGTAACCCCCGAGTCTTGATTGTTGATGTCGACGATCAGCAGCGTCACATTCTGAGTACAGTTGTTCAATCCGCAGGGTTCTTGGTCGTGAACTGCGACACGATCGAGGCAGCCATTGAGTGCCTTGAGCGAGAGCCTTTTGCCATTCTTGTCGTCGCCCTCACTTTCCCGAGTGCTGCATCTCCCCAGTTCTTGCAGCACGTATGCGCGCTGAGTCCTGCGACGCGAGTTGTCCTCTACACAAACTGTGATAATTTTTCTGTTGTCAAAACCGCTCTCAATCTCGGTGTGTTTGCTTATGTCGAGAAAAAAGAAGGACCAGAAGAACTCGTGCGGCAGCTTCACCGTGCGACAACAGCCCAGAGCGGTGTGTTTGAGAAAGTGGTAGGGCACGAGTCAGAGCAGTTCCTGCACTCCATTATCGATGCGTTGCCTTCGCATCTGTGCGTACTTGATGAAACCGGCGAGATTGTTGCCGTCAATAAAGCCTGGCGGGAATACACGAAAAAAAATGCCCCTGAAGCAAGAGGGACGGCAGAAGGTGTGAACTATCTTGCTGTATGTGATGAAACGCGCGATGAATTTGCCGATCAGGCAAAAGCCTTTGCTACTGGAATCCGTGCGGTCCTTCACGGAGAGCAAGAAAGTTTTGCGTGTGATTATGCTTGTCCTTCGTTGACGGCATCTGGATGGTTTCATGGCCAGGTGATAAGAGTCCCTGGGCCCGGACCAGTGCGTGTGGTGGTGACTCACGATGATATCACTGACCGCATGAGAGCGGAGAACGCGTTGCGTGAGAGTGAAGCCCTCTTTCGTTCTCTGGCTGAAACCTCACAGGCTGGTATTTTCATTGTTTAGGATGAGTCCCTGATCTATGTCAATCCAGCGCTCGGTCGGATATCTGACTATAGCCAGCAGGAACTGCTGACGATGAAGTTTTGGGAGACCATGGCGCCTGAGTTTCGCGAGTCGATTAAGCAAGCTGGCCTGGCGCGACAGCGCGGTGAATCTGTTCCGGGGAATTATGTGCTGAGAACTGTCACCAAGAGCGGTGATGCCTGCTGGGTCCGTGCTGCCATGAGTACCATTTCCTATCGTGGGCAGTTGGCTGGCTTAGGCGTTGTCATCGACATCACTGAGCAAAAGCGAGCCGAAGAGGCGCTCCGTGAGAGTGAGTCTCGCTTCCGCGCTATCTTCGAGCAGGTCGCGGTGGGAATGGCGCACGTTGGTCTCGATGGGCGCCTCTTGCTGGTGAATCAGAAACTGAGTGATATTCTCGGCTACACGGTGGATGAACTGCAGCAGAAGTCCTGTTCTGAGGTCACACATCCGGGCGATCGCGAGGCAACCAAGAAGGCTGCACAACGTGTTCTCTCAGGAAAAGATCTCTCCTTTGTTCTGGAGAAACGCAGCCTTCGTAAAGATGGAACTGTCGTGTGGACCAGGGTGACGAGTGTCCTTGTACGCTCTGGTTCTGGCGTTCCCTTGTATTATGTTGATGTGATGGAAGACATTTCCATGCGGAAACAGATCGAAGCTGAGCAAGCTCGACTTATTGCAATTTTGGAGAACACGCCGGATTTCGTGGCGACAACCACAATTGATGGGCGTGGGATCTACATGAATCGAGCAACCCGTGAATTGTTTGGTCTCTTGGGAGATGAGGAACTGCGGAAGTGGCAGGGCCCGCAAGCGTACACCGAACAGTCAAGAGAGATTGTGTCTCGTCAAGGAATTCCTACGGCCTTACGCTCAGGAATATGGTCTGGAGATGTATCTGTCGTTCGTCACACCGGAGAAGAAATTCCCACTTCCCATGTCATCCTTGCTCACAAAGATGAAACGGGGCGAGCCCAATATCTCTCAGTGATTGCGCGTGACATCTCCGAGCAAGAAAAGGCCAGGGAGACGCTACAGACCTTTTCTCGGCGGATCTTAGATGCGCAGGAGCAGGAGCGACGACGTTTGGCCTGTGAGTTGCACGACGAGTTGGGGCAAGTGTTGAGTGCCGTGAAACTCACATTGCAGAACATCTCTCGCCGACCAATCAACATGCCAGAACGCATTAAAGAGAGCGTCGATATGGTGCAGAGCGCGCTTGAACAGGTCCGTATCCTCTCACGTAATTTACGACCGCTCATGCTTGATGATCTGGGACTTGTGGCAGCTTTGCGTTGGTACGCCGATCAACATGAGCAGTTGACGCATGCTCATGTCGAATTTCTGGCGGACGTTCCCGACCAGCGATTCTCACCCGAAGTGGAAATTGTCTGTTTCCGCGTCGCGCCAGAAGCGTTGACGAACATTATGCGGCACGCACAGGCCGAGAACGTGTGGATTGAGATTCACTATCATGACGAGGCACTCCATTTACTCGTTCAAGACGATGGTGTGGGCTTTGACGTGGAGGCCGTATTTGCCGACATGACGCGCAGGAGCAATGGTGGTTTGCTCGGAATGCGGGAACGCGCCCAACTGGTGAATGGGCACGTGCAGATCACTTCGATCATTGGGGAAGGGACCGAGGTACGAGCGATGTTTCCGGTTGCACTCACCCATGACCAGGACATACAGCCGAATTGAGGCGCTAAGGCGCTCATTGTGTGTGCATCGAAAACGCTTTTCTCCCATGAGCGGAGAAGAAACGTAGGCCGGGATAAAGCCACAGGCCGCTCCCGGCGTGCAGGTGCCGGAAACGCTGCGCTTATTCCGGCCTACATGGACGACCCCAACAGGTCAAAATGAGAACTGCTGCAGCTGAAGCACGCGAACTGATACCTTGACAGCCCTATGCAGGCACGGTAGCGGGGGAGGCGGGCGAAAGGCAAAAGGAGGGTTTATGTCCACGATGCCTCTGAAAGAAGTTGATAACGTCGAGATCCTTACCGTGCTCGACAATACGGTCGACATGCTCCTACCGGATTCCGACAAAGCCAAGCGTCCTCCGCGTCATGCAGATGCTATGACACGGGAAAACCTCATCGCTGAGCACGGCTTCTCTGCGCTGGTCAAAGTCACCAACGGCAATACGTCGGAGCTGTTGCTCTTTGATGCGGGCCTGAGCCGACGAGGTCTGATTCACAACATGGATGTGCTGGACATCAAACCCAAAGAATTTCATTCCATTGTCCTCAGTCATGGCCATGCTGATCACACCCGTGGCTTGATGGGGATGGTCGAGCGTCTCGGGGAAAAGAAAATGCCGTTGTTGCTTCACCCCGATGCATTCCTCGAACGAAAAGTGATTTTCCCTGACGGGCATGAAATTAATCTCCCGCCGCCAGACCGAAGAATTCTCTCTCAGGACGGTATCGAGTTCATTGAAGAGCGTGGTCCGTCGTATGTGCTGGGCGGCTTGGTACTGGTTACCGGGCAGGTGCATCGCACCACCTCGTTTGAAACCGGTTTTCCGTTACATCATGCGCTGCGTGATGGGGAGTGGCAAAAAGATCCGTATATCCATGATGATCAGGCTGTCGTGGTCAATGTCAAAAATAAGGGATTAGTCGTCCTCACTGGTTGTGGTCATGCGGGTGCCATCAACACTATTAAACAAGCGCAAGAACTGACTGGGGTACAAAAGATCCATGCCGTGATCGGTGGGTTCCATTTGTCTGGCCCATTGTTCGAACCAATTATTGCTCCGACTGTGGCAGCACTGAAAGAGATGAACCCGGCGCTTGTCGTTCCAGCGCATTGTACGGGTTGGAAAGCCGTACATGCGATAGCACGCGAGTTGCCACAGGCGTTCGTGCAGAATAGCGTAGGCACGAGGTTTGTTTTATAACCAGCGGTATTTACCCTCACCCTAGCCCTCTCTCCTTCGACAAACTTAGGACGAGGCCTGGAAGGGGGAGGGGACGAAGCTTCAAGGAGGACCTTCATGAAATTCATGTTCCATCTCACTCCGGTTGTTCCGGCGACTCCACACGAGCGAGAGCGACTTGCGCCGATTGCCCATCGTACGGATAAGACGCAAGAGATGCTTGAAGAGATGATCGATCTTGCTCAGTTTGCTGAACGTGTGAACTTCGATGCGGTCAGTTACTCTGAGCATCATTTTTACACTGAAGGACTTGAGGCTGGGGCGACGCCGATTCCGCATATGTTGAACCTGCTGTTCCACACGCAGCGTATTAAAATTGGCCCAGTGGGGTTCGTGCTACCGACCTGGGACCCCATTCGCCTTGCTGAGGATGTTGCGTGGGCAGATCACATGTCCAAAGGGCGGGTGTTTGTCGGTCTTGCCCGTGGCTTCTTTCCGCGTTGGGTCAATGTCCTCGGGCAAAAGTATGGTGTGCAGCCTGGGACGATGGGACCGGAAGCAGAGTTGCGCAACCGTGAAGTATTTCAAGAACTCTTTGAGGTGATGAAACTTTCTTGGAAAGACGAACCGTTTTCATTTAACGGGAAGTATTACCAAGTGCCGTTCCCGGCTGAGGGGCTCGATTGGGCGGCGCGGGATGCGACACGGAAATACGGGGCACCGGGTGAAGTCGATGCCCAAGGGTGGCTACGCAAAATTTCACCAGTGCCGAAGACCTACCAGAAACCTCACCCGCCGTTATTCCAAGCCTTGACAACCAACGAGGATACCATTCGTTGGGCAGCACGTGAGGGAATCGTTCCGATGATGTTTTTGCCGTTCCCTGATCTCTGTATCAAAGGAGCGACGTTTTATACCGAAGAAGCCAACAAAGCGGGGCACTCGCTCCGTTTAGGACAGAATGTTGGCCTGGCACGACTCGTCTACATTGGTAAAACTCGTGCGGAAGCGATGCAACGCGCACGGGACGGGGCGATTTTCCTGTTTAGTCAGTTCCATGCCAAGTTTGATAAGAATATTCCGACTACTATTGAACCATTGATCGATGCCGGAATTGCCTTTGTCGGTACTGAGGACGATATTCGTCAGCAAATGCGGACAGTGAAAGAAAAACTCAATCCTGACTGGTTTATGATTCTCTCTGACCAAGGCTTTCTGCCTCGTGCGGTGATGAAAGAACAGATGGAGGTGTTTGGCAACGTGATGCAGGAACTTCGATAGGCTGTCAGCGATCAGCAGTCAGCTTTCAGCTTCAGCAAGGTATCGGCTTTGTTTGGCTGAGTGCTGACAGCTGCTCGTTAAGTGCTTTTTCAAGGAGACTTTATGGAAGACATACTGAAAGTGAAAATTCAACCACTGAATGCTGAAATGTTTCGCCCCTATGGTGAGGTATTGCAACAACGCGGGCTCATCTATCCGGAAACGGAAGAGGGGCGCGTGGCAATGGAGATGCTCAAGCTCAATTATCGCCCTGGCATCAAACGCATGGACCAACTGGCGATTCATTTTTCCTACAATCAGACATTTATTCCTGTGCATGGGTCGATGGTGTTGGTTGTCGGACCGCCACCACGTAATCGTGACGCTGGTATGAACGATTACGAGGTTGACTATGAGAAAATCGCCGCCTTCATGCTTGATCCCGGACAAGCGGCGCTGATCTACAAAGGCACCTGGCACAACATCATCACACTAGGAAATGAGTGCACGTTCATTAACGTGACGCGCAAAAACCAAGGTGAAGGCAACAGTCCAGCCGATGAACTGCAAGGGAGGATCGAGAAGGCCAATGCTGTCCGCTCTTACGTCGAGTATGTGGATCTGAAGAAGAGAAATAATCGGGTGATTGAGCTTGAGGTGTAGCCTCGGAACGAACGGGCGAGTGGGCGAGTGGGCGAAGAGCAAACCCGGCATTATTTATCGCCCGCTCGCCTTGTCGCCCCATCGCCCATTCAGTTGAGTAGAGTTCTTACGTCAGCATGAGGAGTGAATGTGATGCAAAAAATAATCTCCGCCGACTCGCACATGTGCGAGCCTCCGACGCTATGGCTCGATCGTATTGATCGCCGTTTTCTTGATCGTGCGCCGCGTATTGTCAAAGACCCGAATGGTCAAAAAGGTTCATTCTTTGTCTGTGAGAATCTGCCGCCGTTTCGTGTGTCTGGTGCTTTTGCCGCTGGTAAGAGTTTCGATAAGTCCTTTATGGAAGCCGGAATGGAAAATGCCATTCCGGGTGGATGGGACCCGGCTGCGCGGATCAAGGATCTTGACGAAGACGGTATTGCGGCTGAAGTCTTATACACAACCTGTGCGTTTGTCTTGTTCTGGCTTGATGATGCTGCGCTGCAGGAAGCCTGTTTTCGCGTCTATAACGACTGGCTCGCTGAGTTCTGCCGCTATGATGCAAAGCGATTCGCTGGATTAGGTTTGATCTCACTGTTTGATATTGAGCGCGGTCGGCAAGAACTCGAACGCTGCAAGAAGATCGGGCTGAAAGGCGCGATGATCTGGGCGTCACCGCCAGAAGATCAACCGTACAGCTCTTCTGCCTACGATTCCTTTTGGGCAACGGCGCAAGAGTTAGACATTCCGTTGTCGTTACACTTAGTGACCGGTAAGAGTAAGCATAGTCAACAAGATGAATCGAACATCGCCCAGTTGTACGTGCGCATGGTCAACCGACCGCACGAAGTGCAGGATTCACTGCTGACGCTGATTTTCTCTGGCGTATTGGAGCGATTTCCGAAACTGAAGATTGTCTCGGCTGAGGCAGATATTGCCTGGGTACCACACGTGCTCGAACGCGCGGACAAGTACTTCCGTCGCTTCAAGCAAGGCTATGGGGTGAATTTTTCGTTAAAGCCGAGCGAATACTTCCGCCGCCAGTGCTACGCGACATTCATTGACGATCCGCTCGGGCTCAAGACGTATCACCATCTTGGTGGTGCGGACAACATTATGTGGTCCACTGATTACCCGCACCAGGCGTCAACATTTCCTAACTCACGTGACTTCATCGAAAAAGCGTTCGCCGGAGTGCCAGAATCTGACACGCGCAAGATTACCTGTGAGAACGCGGCGAAGTTATACGGCTTCGCCGTATAGTCAAGGCGAAATGGGGAAAAGGAAAACACAGAATAACAAGATTCTTGTCTCGTCTTCCTTTGTTCCTTTTACCCCTTTCGCACCTTTTCTATCGCACCCGATGCAACAACTCTTGCCTACCGACATAGCGCTGCAAATTCTCTAACCACAGCTCTGCCACGCGTGGCAAATACATTGGCGAAGACCAGGCATTGTGTGGGGTGATAAAGAGATTCGGGAGATCCCACAGGTCGTCATTGGCAGGCCACGGCTCGGTCGGCAGCACATCAAGACAGGCGTGTCGTAGTTTGTTTGTATCCAGCGCGTCTTTTAGTGCAGAGACATCAACAACCGCCCCGCGTGCGACGTTTATCAATGTTGCTCTTGGTTTCATGACGGCAAATTCGTGTGCACCGATCAATCCACGCGTCTGCTCGGTTAACGGAACAGCGAGGACAACAAAGTCGGCCAGAGGCAACATTTGCGGAAGGTCAGCCAGAGTCCCGTGTTGATCGACGTTTGTGATGACTGTTAGTGACTGTCGAATCCCCAGTACCCGCATGCCGAACGCTTTGGCGAACTTGGCAACCTCTTGACCAATCGCGCCCAACCCAACGATAAGGACCGTTTTATCGCTCAGACTTTCTAACCCCAGCAGTTGCCACTTACGAGCGCGTTGATTGTCGCGGAAATCCCCGAACCGTTTTGCCGACCACAGGATTTGCCCGAAAGCGAACTCAGCAACTTCAATTGCGTTAGTTCCTGGACTGTGGGTGACGGTCACTCCCCGTGCGCGCATCGTGTCATAGAATACTCCGTCAGTGCCTGCATCTTCTGTGTGTGCCCAACGCACCGCGGGAAGCTTCAGCACTGCCGTAACAAACTGTGGTGTATAAGAGTCCCCAGCAAGGACGAGGAGTTCACATTTCTCAGGAGAGGCGTTTGCTGATCCATCTCCGTTGACAATGACCCAGTGGAGATTGGGAACGAGGATGCGTGCCCGGTGATCGACGTGCGCAACAAAACTTTGACCTGCCGCGATGTGCATAGTGCCTTCTCCATATATGAAACATTTGCTCATTTCATCCTTGAGTCATTGAAACATTTTGCGAATTGCGTCAATGGTAAGCGACGGGTAAAGGAGGTGACCATGTCGCCTGCTGTCTGTAGACTGATGAAACTCGCCTTGAGTTTTCTTGTGGTTGTGTCGAGCTGTGATTATACCGACCCCGGAACCCCCGCCCCGACTCGTGTTCCTCAAGAGGTCGTTGCTGCACGTAACATCTCACAGCCCATCCGAAAAGAGCGCAACTCAGGAGCTAAGCAAATCCTCTTCGGTGACCTCCACGTCCATACGACCTTCTCGATCGATGCCTTCCTGTTCAGCCTCCCGTCTCAAAGTGGCACTGGCGCACATCCTCCGGCTGATGCTTGTGACTTTGCCCGTTTCTGTGCGGACTTGGATTTTTTCAGTTTCAACGACCATTCCGAGGGACTTTTGCTGAAGCAGTGGGAAGAGATAAAGCAGACAACGCGGACGTGCAATGAGCTGGCTGGACCGCCGGACAATCCAGATCTCGTTGTCTTTCCTGGTTGGGAATGGACCCAACTTGCTGAGGAACCTGCAGGCTATTATGGCCATAAGAATGTGATCTTTCGTGACACTGATGAAGCTCGTTTGCCAGCCCGACCAATCAGCAGCCGCGACCCGTACGTCCCGTGGCAACAGGGGAACCTCAACACGCGCGCCCCGTTGATCGGAGCAGTGTTCTTTCCGTTCAATGCACGCCCGTTTCTGCAACTTCGTTCGCAACTTGTCGATTTGCAAAATGCCGCGATGTGTCCCTCTGGGGTTGATACACGACAGCTTCCCCTCGATTGTCTGGAAGGTGCACCTGAGCCTGCGACCCTGTTCGAGAAGCTCGGCCAGTGGGGCTTCGAGACGTTAGTGATTCCACACGGAACGTCGTGGGGCGTCATGGTGCCTGCCCTTGCGCAGTGGGACACACAGCTCAACCGTCGCCATCATGATCCTGAGAAACAAACCCTCATTGAAGTGTACTCCGGGCATGGCAACTCTGAGGAGTACCGCAAATGGCGACCGTATCACATTGTGGATGGCAAAGCGGTGTGTCCGGCACCGACAAAGGACTATCTACCGTGCTGTTGGCGAGCTGGTGAAATTACTCGTGCACGCTGTGCCAATCCGTCCTCGACTGAATGTGAAGCCCACGTCGTCGAAGCCCAACGGCAGTACATCGCCGCTGGTCTCTATGGTCACAAGACGATTCCGGGAGCAACGGTCGAAGATTGGCTTGATTGCGGCCAGTGTCGCGACTGTTTTAACCCTGACTTTTCAACTCGGCCTATGGCAACGGTCCAGTATGCACTGGCAGTGAGTAATTTCGACGATCCAACGAACGTGCTGCGTTATCGCTTTGGATTTTTGTCTTCCAGTGATAATCACCGCGCCCAGCCTGGCACCGGCTATAAAGAGAAACGCAAAGCGTATACCGACGCGCAAGGACCCAGAGCGCCGTTAGGGCCGATCGGCAAAGCGGTGGCACCAAAGCCACCACCACGTGGCTTTGGTGCGTGGGAATTTGAGCGGCAAGGAAGCTTTTTCTATACCGGTGGATTGGTGGCCGTACACAGCGCAGGAAGAAGTCGTGAAGCCATCTGGGATGCGCTCAAGCGCAAGGAGGTGTATGGCACCTCAGGGCCGCGAATTTTACTATGGGTTGATTTACTGAATGCCCCTGGCGGGCGACGAGTGCCGATGGGGACCGAAGTCTCCACGCAACAAACACCTCGGTTTGAGGTGCGTGCCGTTGGTGCGTTGAAGCAAAAACCTGGCTGTCCTGCTCACACGTTTGCGAGTGTCTCACCAGAAGTGATCAGCAATATCTGCTTGGGGGAATGCTACAACCCAACCGATGAACGCTATACGATTACGCGGATCGAGGTCGTGCGTATTCGTCCGCAGGTCCGACCTGGAGAGCCGATCGAACCGCTCATTGATGATCCGTGGCAGACCCTGCCATGCCCAGGCACTCCTGACGGGTGTGTGGTAACGTTTGAAGATCTGGATTTCCGACCGGCAGGGAGAGACGCGCTGTATTATGTGCGAGCGATTCAGGAGAAGACACCGATGGTGAGCGCGCGGAATCTGCGTTGTGAGTATGATGCACAGGGCAATTGTATCAAGACAACACCTTGTTACGCCGATTATCGCACGGCGATGGACGACGACTGCCTAAGTGATGGAGAGGAGCGAGCTTGGTCTTCTCCGATCTTTGTGAATTATGGGAGCACAGATGCGTCGTGATCGGGATACGAACGAGACCCAGACGAGAATACTGTTGTGGGGAGGAGTGATCTGTGGCCTGATGCTGACCGCAGTTGGCTTGCTTCGCTCTGGAGAGCCAGAGAGCAACGCCAAGGCGGCCATTCCTGCTGGCGCTGTCGCGCTGGTGAATGGGTATGCCATTGCCGCAGATCTCTATGCGCGTGTTCTTGGTGGTTTGGCCGCAGAGCGGCAGCCCGAGGGGCTTACGCAAGCCGACCGCCAACGCGTTTTGGACCGCATGATCGACGAGGAGCTGCTCGTGCAACGCGGCATTGAACTGGGCTTAGCGCGGACGGATCAGGTGCTGCGCCGTCAGATTGTCAATGCGTTGACAGCAAACCTTACAACAGAAGCCGACGAGCGTATCCCTGACGACAGTGAACTCCGTCGCTTCTACGCCGAGCACAATGCCCTGTTTGCCCGTACCGATCGACTGGCCTTCTCGCAAGTCTTCGTACGTGTTCCCTCAGCGTCACAAGATGATGACCGCCGTCAACAAGCAGGGCAGATTGCACGGCGCTTACGTGACCGCGAGGCGTTTGACGTTGTTAACCAAGAGTTAGGTGACGAGCCAGTACTGCATTTGCCGGATGGACCGCTGCCACCAGAAAAAATCCAAGAATACCTTGGACCGACGGTGGCGCAAGCATTGCTTACGTTGACCCCTGGTGAGGTGAGTGTCCCCGTGCGTTCAGGCACCGGCTATCATGTGTTGGTGCTGCATGAGCGCCAACTCGGTACTGTGCCTCCGTTTGAAACGATACGCGATACTGTTCTGGCGCAGTATCGACGGGTTGCCGGTGAAAAGGCAGTCGCTGCATACATTACCGATCTCAGAAAACGGGCACGTATCCAGACTGCACGGGAATGGGAAACGATCGCGGGTGAACCGACGGTGAGGGAAGTAGATTAGAGAAGGAGGCGTGTATGTGTGTCTTCTTCCTTCTTCTGGTGTCGCTTCTCTTCTCTCCCCAAGCTGCCTTTGCTCATACAAAGAGTACGTCGTATTCGACGTGGGAAATCACAGGAACTCGTGCGCATGTCACTGTGCGTGTGCCAATAATCGAACTGCAGCGATCGTTGCTATCGGACGCAGCGGCTTCTCCAACCTTGCTAACGGATGACGGTGCGAGTGCATGGCAACTTGCTACGTATCTAACGACGCATTTGCGGCTTTTCTCTGCAGAGCAGCCTTGTCAACCACTATCCGCAGGCGTGCAGGTTGTGGCGACAAATGATCCCCTGCGAATCGCGCGTACCTGGACGGTGGTTTGCCCGGACCCACGGCAGTTGCACATACGGAACGATGCTTTCTTTGCCACTGCTCCGGCGCACTTGCACTTTGCCCGAGTCCGAATTGATAGTGCCCCAGTAGTTGAGAAACTTTTTGCCGCGCATGAGCGTGAGTGGTTTCTCAGCCCAGCGAAAACCGCTACCACCAAGATCGGCAGCCGTTTCGACGAGTATCTGTGGCTTGGTGTTACGCACATCTTGAGTGGGGCTGATCATCTGGTGTTTTTGCTCGCGTTACTGCTTTTGGCAGAGTCTCTCTCCTCAGTTGCGTCGATTGTGACTGGCTTTACGATTGCCCATAGTGTAACTCTCATGTTGAGCGTCTTGAACGTTGTGCGCCCCCTTAGCAGTGTGATCGAGTCGCTAATCGGTTTCTCGATAGTCGTTGTTGCCCTCGAGAATGTATGGGTAACAAGTAGTGAATCAATACGCCGAGGAATCGTGCGTTTGCTGCTCCTTATCCTTGGTGGGAGTATGCTCACCGCTCACGCTGGTGTCCTTCAGCTTCCCCAGATTACGCTCGTGGGCCTCGCTCTTTTTTCTGTTGCGTACCTGTGCTTGTTGCGCCGGGTTGCGCAACCGCAACGGCTGCGCTGGTGTGTCGCGTGTATCTTCGGCCTCATTCATGGATTTGGTTTCGCTGGCGTGCTCACGGAGCTGGCCTTGCCGACAGATCGGCTGGTGACGGCCTTGCTGGGATTCAATGTCGGTGTCGAACTTGGCCAACTCGGGACTGTCGTGCTGTTATGGCCGTTGCTGAGGTGGGTGAATCAGCAACGGCGACCCCAGATTCGGCTGCTCACGATCCATGCTGGGTCAGCCGCCATTTTAGCAGTGGGCATCTGCTGGTTTGTGACCAGAGCTGTTGCGCGATGATCGTCCGATCGCCTTACTCAAAAAGACGGTTCGTGAGGGCGTAACGCATCAGTTCGGCGTTATTTCTTAAGCTCATCTTTTCTAACAACCGCGCACGATAGGTGCTAATGGTTTTCACACTGAGTGTTAATTGTCTGGCAATTTCTGAGACGGTCTTTCCTGTCGCAAGAAAATGTAGCACTTGATATTCACGATCAGACAGAAATTCGTGGGGCAGCTTTTCATGGTGGGCAACACGCGAAGCCAAGCGCTCGGCTAGCACAGGGCTCACGTACTTGCCTCCATCCGCCACTTTTCTGAGCGCGTAGATCAATTCTTCTGGACTACACTCTTTCGTCAGATAGCCGGCGGCCCCGGCTTTGAATGCCCGGATGGCAATTTGTTCCTCCGGGTACATAGTTAACACGAGCACCGGACGGTTCGCTTGCTCGTGTCGAAACCCCTTGAGTACATCGAGTCCGCTCCGGTCAGGAAGCGAGAAGCCGAGAACGATGACATCACACTCGCAATAGCGTGACTGTTCCAAGGCCTTGGAGATGCTGGGCGCTTCTCCTGCCACGAACATGTCGGTCGCGTCGGCGATGATTTGTTTGAGTCCACGGCGGATAATGGCGTGATCATCGACGATGAAAACTTTTATCATAAGCTGTCCTGCGGCACACCTAGCAACTGAACGAAAACGTGAGCCGTAGGGCGCTCCAATACAGTCGTTTGTTGTCTTGTGTTTTCAGTTGAATTCCTCACGATAGAAAAACGGCTCAATCATAGCGTATTGTACTAAGAGGGCAATAGTTCCCCCTGTTCTGATTTTTTTGTCGGCTTTATTCTTGCTAAAGGGCGTCGATATATCCACTCGCAGCCTATGAATTGATGTTCACGGGCCTCTTTCTCCCCCGCCGTCAATAGTTTACACACTGATGACAGGTGTCGGCGCTTATAGCGCAAACGAAAAAGAGGAGGCTATATGACAGCGACCAGCGAGTTTGTCGGACAACTGCGAGCGTATATGCGCGAACAAGAACAGGCTCCGATCTATGGCAAGAGTTTCTTTGAGAGAGTAATGGCTGGGACCATGGATCGCGAGTCATTGAAGAAGTGGGCAATTCAGCATCACTACCGCACCGGCCAGCATATTCGTGCTTTTGGGGGCATTTTCCTCAACACTGGTTTGAGTCCGCTCGATCAGAAAATTCGCCGTCACATCGTTGAAAATCTGATTGACGAAGAGACAGTGATGGGCCGTGGCGATGATGCGCACTGGATGTTATCGCGTCGCCTTGCTGAAGCGTTTGGGGCGACACCAGAGGAACTCGCTCGCCCAAAAGTCGCTAAAGAAGTGCTCGACTACGTGCACTGGACGATTGAGCTGGGGCGCCGAGAATACGGTTTGGTAACACTGGCGGCGATGTCGATAGGTGGCGAAAGTCGCCGCGAGGATTCGATGGAACGGTTAGTGAAGTCATTCAGTGAGAAGTACGGTCTCACGCGTTCGCAACTCGAATTCTTCTACGCCCACATGGGTGAAGCCGAGGCGCACGGCGATCCTGTGTATGTCTTGGTCAACGAGTATGCGACCACCCCTGAGCGGCAGGAGAAGATCCGTTCTGCGTTGCAAACTTGGTGTGAGAAATTCCGCGCCGCGCAGGAAGGGATTTTTAAGGTGGCGATGGGTGTCGAGGAAGGTGTGCCTGCGCCGCTGTAGAAGAACGACTGGGTGAGGGTGCGAAGACGAGAAGCGAATGGGAGAGTGGGGGAACGGGAGAATGGGTGAATGAAAACATGGCGGTTAGAATCCATACCCACAAGGAGTTGCGTGTTTATCAGAACGCTATGGAAGCGGCGATGGAGATTTTCTCTTTAACGAAAAAGTTTCCAGTAGAGGAAAAGTATTCTCTGGTCGACCAAATCCGTCGTTCCTCGCGTTCGGTGTGTGCAAACATTGCTGAGGCATGGCGAAAACGGAGGTGTCAAGCTGCTTGTACTGCGAAGTTGAACGATGCGGAGAGTGAAGCGAGCGAAACTCAAGTTTGGTTTGAGTTTGCTCAAAAGTGTAACTACGTGAGTATGGACACAGAAAAGCAGCTAGATGCCATGTCTAACCACATCATTAGTCAACTAATTCGGATGATTGATGAGGCAGATAAGTGGATAGTGAAACTTTCATAATCACCCATTCACCCATTCACCCGTTCCCCCATTCTGTGCACGCGTATGTCTGAAAATCACATCCTACCAACCCGCACCCGCCGACGCCTGAAGCTCTGGCTGTTGGAAGGGTATCGGAAAAAGATTGCAGGTCCGCATGTCAGTGCGGCTGAGCACACACACCCGTGGTGGAAGGTGATGTGTCTCACCGGTGTCGATTACTTTTCGACACTGGGATACCAGCCTGGTATTGCCTTTCTCGCGGCTGGGGCGCTTTCGCCATTAGCGACACTCGTCTTGGTGTTGCTGACGCTCTTTGGCGCATTGCCGATGTACAATCGTGTGGCGGAGGCGAGCCCGCATGGGGATGGCTCGATTTCGATGCTCGAGGACCTTTTGCCGCAATGGCGTGGCAAACTGTTTGTGTTGGCTCTGCTCGGTTTCGCTGCGACTAGCTTTATTATCACCATTACCTTGTCGGCTGCCGATGCGACAGCGCATATTGCGGAGAATCCCTACGCTCCGGCATTTCTGCATCATCGCGTTGCTGTCACCCTGGTGCTCATTGGTGCCCTTGGCGCGGTGTTTTTAAAGGGGTTTAGTGAGGCCATTGGCATTGCGGTTGCCATTGTCGTTCTGTACATCGGTCTGAACCTGATCGTTGTTGGAACTGGCTTCGTCGAGATTGTTCGTCATCCTGATGTCTTAGGGAATTGGCATGAGACGCTCCTGCGCAGTCATGGGAACATCCCTGCCATGATCGGGGCTGCGTTACTGCTGTTTCCAAAACTCGCCCTTGGGTTGTCTGGGTTCGAGACTGGGGTTGTCGTGATGCCGCTGGTCCAGGGCGATGCCACTGATACCCATGAGCGCCCCACTGGTCGTATTCGCAATGCGCGTAAACTGCTTGCTGCCGCTGCGTTAATTATGAGCGTTATGCTCATTGGCAGCAGTATTGTCACCACGATACTCATTCCTCCTGAAGCATTCCAAAAGGGTGGGGAAGCCAACGGACGGGCGTTAGCCTATCTGGCGCACGAACATCTCGGGGAAGCGTTCGGAACGCTCTATGATCTTAGTACGATTCTTATCCTCTGGTTTGCGGGCTCTTCGGCACTTGCCGGGCTTCTGAACATCGTGCCGCGCTATCTGCCGCGCTATGGCATGGCGCCAGAATGGGCGCGGGCGACGCGACCTCTGGTGCTGGTCTTCACGGCAGTCTGTTTTGTTGTGACGATTCTTTTTGAGGCGGATGTTGATGCGCAAGGTGGAGCATACGCCACTGGCGTTCTGGCCTTGATGAGTTCCGCCGCGTTTGCAGTTGCTCTTGCGGTGTGGCGCGCTGGTGGTTGGCAAAAGTGGGCGTTTGCGCTGATTGCGGTCATATTTACCTATACCACTCTCGTGAATATTTACGCCCAACCCAGAGGCCTCAAAATTGCCATCTTTTTTATTTTGGCAATTGTTGTGACCTCCTTCGTCTCGCGTATATTGCGTGCGACGGAACTACGGGTTGAGGGCATTGAGATCGACCCCACGGCACAGGCATTCATTCATGAACTGAGCGCTGGTCCTATTCATGTGATTGCCAACCAGCCAGATAGTCGTGATGAATTAGAATATCGCCTGAAAGAAGCAGAGCAACGCAAAGACAATTTCATCCCAGCAGAGTCTCCTGTCCTCTTTCTGGAAGTCTATGTTGATGACGCCTCGGAGTTTACCGATACCCTGCGTATTAAAGGGGTGAACGTCAACGGCTACCGAGTGCTGCGAGCAGAAAGTACGGCCGTGCCCAATGCCATTGCCGCGTTCTTACTTCATCTGCGGAATGAAACTGGCAGAGTACCTCATATCTATTTTGATTGGACAGAAGGAAACCCGTTCACGTACTTACTCAAATATATTGTTTTCGGTGAAGGCTACACCGCACCAGTGACGCGAGAAATCTTGCGCCAGAGTGAACCTGATCCTAAGTGGCGTCCAGCGGTACATGTGAGTGAGTGAGATCTGAAGAAAGGCTACAGGCTATAGGCTGTAGGGGGGAAATAGGAAATCGTCAAGCGTCAATATGTAAAACGGGGAGAGGTGGTGGCTACGTATTGCGTTTTATTTTTCAACGGGCTGCAATGATCCACAACTGGCAACACAACTGGTATTACCTCGCCGACGAAAGTGAAATTCTCACTCGCGGGGACTTCAAAACCCTGGTCATTAGTGAACAGCCAGTGATTGTTGTTCGCAGTGAAGACGGTCAGGTTCGCGTGCTTTTCAATATTTGTCGCCATCGCGACGTGATGGTCTGCCATGAGGAACGAGGCAATGCCACACGTTTCGTCTGTCCGTTTCACGGCTGGGTCTACAACACCAAAGGCAACCTGATGGGGTTGAGCAGCGCGGGGGAGATGGCTCGGACTTTTTCAGAACGACACGGCCTCAAACCCGTTCCGCGCATGGGCATTGTCCGAGGTTGTATCTTTGCCAGCTTAAATTCCGAGGGCGAGGATCTCGAATCGTACCTGAAGAGGACGAAGTTCTTTGAGGGGAAGGCAAGGCTATAGGCTTGAGGCTATAGGCCATAGGGAGGAACGCTGCACGATAGAGTCTTGGCTTCCCCATAAAGCGAGAACATGAAATTTCCCCTTCAGTCTATAGCCTGTAGCCTTTTTCCTTCCCCTTTACCTCCGTAGTCGAATATGGCATGACCCTAGCGCAAAGGAGTTCACCGCATGGACTACGGTATCGTCCTGCCCCACTTCGGCTCATTTGCTCGTGAAGATGTCACCCGTCGCGTGATTGCTGCTGCCGAAGCTGCTGAGGCGTTGGGCTTTAGTACCGTCTGGGTTGTCGATCATGTTGTCTTCCCCGCCAAGATGGAAGGTTACGCCTTTAATCCTAACGATCCGATGTTGGAGCCGATGACCGTGCTAGCCGCGTTGGCGATGAAAACTACGCGGGTCAAACTGGGGACTGCCGTTCTAGTGCTGCCCTATCGGCATCCGCTTTATACTGCCAAGGTGCTCTCAACTATTGATGTCTTGTCTGGTGGACGTGTGATTGTTGGTGTCGGTGCCGGATGGCTTGAAGGTGAGTTCAATGCCTTCGGCGTGCCGATCAGCGAGCGTGGTAGTCGTACCAACGAGACCATCGACGCGCTGAAAGCGCTGTGGACGCAGGACACTGCCAGTTACTCAGGCAAGCATTTTCAGTTCGAGAATATCAAGGCGTTGCCTCAGCCGGTGCAAAGACCACGCCCACCGATTCTGATTGGTGGCATGACCAAAGGCGCGTTGCAACGCACGGCCAAACGTGGCGACGGCTGGATCGCCATGGGCAAGAGTCCGGATGATATCAAGGCACCCCTCGACACCCTGCGTGAATTGACAGCAAAAGCTGGTCGCAAGCCCGAAGAGTTACAGATCAACATGCTTCCACTCGCCGCACCGAGTATCGATCAAGTCATTAGTGATCTCCCGCGGTATCAGGACCTCGGTGTTCAGCATGTGTATCTCTCATTCCGTGCCTGGACCTCGGATTTTTCACAGTTGGTGGAATTGATGGCAAAGTTTGCAAGAGAAGTAGGACTCAGGGTATAACGCGTGTTGCGTGGAACGTGAGACGTGCACTTGAGCCAACGGTTCGTGCAACACGTAACACGTAACACGTAACACGGTTTAAGGAGGAAACCCCATGGCTGCAGTAGCAAAAATCAATGGCTGGACCCCGACTCCAGCTCACATGTGGCATAAGAAACATCCCGAATTAGGCACCGGCCCGATTCCGATCGAGCCCTATATCTCACAAGAATACTTTGAACTCGAACGCGAGCGCATTTTCCGTAAGACCTGGCTCAACGTCGGTCGTATCGAAGAACTGCCGAAGCCAGGAAGTTACCTGGTCAAAGACTTACCGATTTGCCAGACCTCGATTCTTGTCGTTCGCGGTAAAGATGGTAAAGTCCGTGCCTTTCACAACGTGTGTTCGCATCGTAGCAATAAGCTGGTGTGGGACAAAGGTGGAAACTGCCAGAACTTCTCCTGTAAGTTCCACGGCTGGGCCTATAACCTTGAAGGCGCGTTGACGTTTGTGCCAGACGAAGAAAATTTTTTCGACCTCAAGAAAAGTCAAAACGGCCTGACGCCTGTTGCGTGTGACACGTGGGAAGGTTTCATCTTTATTAATATCGACCCACAGCCGCAGGAGACGTTACAAGAGTATCTAGGTGAGATTGGCGAAACGCTGAAAGGGTATCCGTTTGCTGACTACTCGGTCGAGCGCTACTCGTGGTCAACCGAACTCAATGCTAACTGGAAGTTACTCAAAGATGCGTTCCAGGAAGCGTATCATGTAGCGTTTCTGCACAAGCGCTCCATTCCCGATTCGTTTACCGGCAAGAGCAATCCGTTCGCGCATGGCCTCGACTACAAACTCTACAAACGTCACCGTCAGATGTCGGTGTGGGGTAACATGGAGCACAAGCCGACCCCAGTTGAAGGTTTGGCGTATCGCTTCGGTACGTTGCTTATCAGAAATGACTTCACTGCCTCGCGCTTGCCTCCAGGCGTCAATCCGACCAAGGATCAGGGCTGGGCACTCGATCTCAATGTTGTCTTCCCGAACTTCTTTGTTGATATTTCTGAAGGGTCGTATTTCACCTACAACATGTGGCCACTCACGGTTGATCGCACGCTGTGGGAAGTACGGAACTACTTCCCCAAGGCGAAGACTGCTGCCCAACGCTTCAGCCAGGAATACAGTAAAGTCATCTTCCGCGATGTCATCATGGAAGATTCCAGTACCATGGAACAAACACAAAAAGTGTTAGCCTCTGGAGCGAAAGCCCATTTCATCCTGCAAGACCAGGAAATCCTCATTCGTCATGACCAGAAAGTGCATGAGGGTTATGTTGGTTTTTACAGTGGGAAGTAGCGATCACACTGAGAGCCACTGGCGATTGTGCGTACCGTAGATCCCTGGTTTACGACCCTCACCCTGACCCTCTCCCTGCCAGGGAGAGGGGAATACAAGCGTAGCGCGGACGGTGCGAGGACTAGTCAAGGGAAACGGAATGGCAAGCCGCTTTTCATTACAAGAAGGAACCACTATGTCACAACGACAATTCCCTGAAGCCTTTGCCGATCTTGAGTCGATTGCTGCCTGGTCGCTGGCGACCGAAGGGCAACGGGCCCGCAAGCGCCGCGATAGTACGATAGAAGAAATCCGCGCATTCTATAACACCATCCTGCCGCGCATGGATGCGATTATCGAATATTTGAATCCGCTACCGCTCGACAATATGCCGGATGATGCGCAGCGGTTATTGAACCTGACCTTGTCGTTAGCTGAAGTGGCACCGGCGGTTGAGCTATTCAACCAGCCGTTAGTCACTGATGGTTATGATCCTGAACGTTTTATTCCAGCAGCCGGACAGTGAACTTCGACGAGAAGCGGTTGCTTGCTCCGCTTTCTTTTTGGACGTTTTCTGCTGATCGAGTGCCGGGTGCACCTGCTCGGTCGAAACGAAGTCCAGAGGATCCGCGTGTTCGTCATGCCCGCGCAGGCGGGCATCCAGGAGCTTCACCCCTGAACGATTGCGTATTCCCCCTGGATTCCCGCATTCGCGGGCATGACGTCTCGTCTTTTCTCAGCGTAAAAGCCTACCCCAATAATCCCACCATTGTCCTTCCACCCTTGAAAGAGTACAACCGAGACGTTTGACATCTTCCTTGCTTCTCACGCAGACGAAAAGGCGAGGAAGTGATCTGTGACAAAAGGAATACTCATGACGAACACCACATGGCACGCGCAATATCCTGAACTCGGTACTCAGCCAATTCCCATCGAACCGTACATTTCTCAAGAATACTTTGAACTCGAACGTGAGCGCATCTTCCGGCGAGCGTGGCTGCACGTCGGACGGGAAGAGCAACTGACGAAAGCGGGCGATTATCTCGTCAGAGACCTGCCGATGGCGCGCACTTCGGTGCTGATTGTGCGCGGCAAGGATGGAAAGATTCGTGCATTTCACAACGTGTGCTCCCATCGCAGTAACAAACTGATGTGGAGCAAAGGTGGCTCGTGCCACGTTTTTTCCTGTAAGTTTCACGGATGGGCGTACAACACCGAAGGGAACCTGACCTTTGTTCCTGATGAAGACGGGTTTTTCAATCTAAAGAAGAATGAACTCGGCCTGACCCCAGTTGCGTGTGACGTGTGGGAAGGGTTTATCTTTATCAATCTCGCTGCCAAGCCTCAGCAGACACTCCAAGAATATCTCGTAGAATTAGGGCAAAGCCTGGTTGGCTATCCGTTCCACGACCTCTCGCAGACACGCTTTGTGTGGCGCACCGAGATCAACGCCAATTGGAAAGTTGCGCAAGACGCATTTCAAGAAGCGTATCACCTGGCCTTTTTGCATAAACAATCACTCCCTGATTCATTCTCCAGCAAAGAGAATCCCTTCTGCCACTCCTTTGCCTACAAGATCAGTGGCTCGCATCGGCGCATGTCGATCTATGGGAATCCCGAACACAAACCAACTCCTATAGAAATTCTTGCGCAACGCGCTGGCTCATCAATTGTCAAACGCGATAGTGCGGTGAGTGAATTGCCGCCAGGTGTCAACCCTGAGCGCAGCCGGTATTGGTCGTCGGATATTGTGACCTTCTTTCCCAACTTCTCGGTGATTGTGTTTGACGGTACCTATATTTTTCATCAGTTCTGGCCGCTTGCCGTCGATCGTACACTGTGGGAGGTCGGAACCTGTTTCCCGAAAGCTCAGAATGCCTGGCAACGATTCAGCCAGGAGTACAGCAAAGTGCTGACTCGTGACGTGCTGCTTGAGGATGGAAGTACGCTGGAGATGACACAGTCGGTACTGGCGTCAGGGGCAAAGACGCACTACGTGTTACAAGACCAAGAATTGCTCGTGCGTCATGCTGCCAAGGCTGTGGAAGATTGGGTCGGGTTTTATCGCCAACACGAAGCGCAGCACTAAAACATGTACGCCTATGAGCGCTGACTTCAACCAACGCTGGCATGCGTCATATCCAGAGCTGGGCACTGATCCGGTACCGATCGAGCCGCTTATCTCGCCTGCATATTTTGCGCTTGAGCGCGACCGTATCTTTCGTCGTGTCTGGCTCCAAGTCGGGCGCATTGAGCAACTGCCCGAGGGCGGATCGTACTTCGTCAAAGACATTCCCATCTGTCAGACCTCGATTGTTGTCGTTCGGGGAAAAGACGGGCAGGTCCGCGCGTTCCACAACGTCTGTTCTCACCGTAGTAACAAGCTGTTGTGGGGTCGTCGCGGGTCGTGCCAGGTCATGACCTGCAAGTTTCACGGCTGGAGTTATGGATTGGATGGGAAGTTGAGTTTTGTTCCTGACGAGGAGAACTTTTTTCACTTTGACAAAGGTCGCCACGGATTGACTCCGGTTGCGACCGAGATCTGGAACGGCTTCATTTTCATTCACCTGAACCCGCACCCGCAAGAAACCTTGCGTGAGTATCTCGCAGAAGTCGCCGATGGGCTCACAGGGTACCCGTTTGCGCAATTGTCGACGACACGATTTTCCTGGCGTATCGATCTCCGGGCGAACTGGAAAATCGCGCAAGACGCGTTTCAAGAGTCGTATCACCTCCCGTTCATGCACAAGCAATCGTTGCCAGATTCGTACACCAGCCCCAAAAATCCTTTTTGTCATTACTTTGGCGTCAAGCTGTGGACCCACCATCGTCGCTCTTCATCGTATGGCAACCCAGATCATTGTCCCTCACCGCTAGAGATCGTGGCGCAACGCTTCGGCAGTTCGGTGGTCAACCGCACCTTCGCCATGGAGGACTTACCACCGGGGGTTAATCCGGAACGTCGACGTGAATGGGCACTCGATACGTTTATGGTGTTTCCCAACTTCAATATTTTTGTATTGAACGGAACCTATCTGACCCACCAATTTTGGCCGATTGCGCCGGACCGCACCTTGTGGGAGGTGTCCACCTACTTCCCGGCGGCGCAAACCGCAGGCCAGCGTTTTAGTCAGGAATATGGGAAAGTGCTGCTACGTGATGTGCTCTTAGAAGATGCGAGTACATTAGAAGCGACCCAGTCGGTGCTTGCCTCTGGCGCGAAGACTCACTACGTCCTGCAAGAACAAGAGATCCTCGTCAGGCATGCTCATAAGGTCGTGGAAGACTGGGTAGGCTTCTACCGCGAGCGAGAAAACCGACAGTGAAGGCACAACTGAGTTAGGAGAGAAAGAGAAAGCCTATGACGCAACGCATACTCCCTGAGATATTTACCGATCTTGAACCCTATGCTGGCTGGGCACTGACGAAAGAGGCCGAGCGCAGTCGCAAACGTCAACAGAGCACCATTGAAGAGATTCGTGCCTTCTACACTACGATGTTACCTCGGATGGAAGCTGTGTTGACGCACCTGAATCAATTCCCACTTGACGCAATGCCAGAGAAAGAGCAACGGTTGTTCGATATGACACTCGCACTCGCCGAAGTGGCGCCAGCCGTTGAGCTATTCGGAAAACCGAGCGAGGATGACGTGTTCGATGTCGCACGGTTTGTGCCAGAGCATGAATAGGACGTAGAACATGGTACGTGTTACGTGAAAAAAAAGCTCAGTGAAATTCTGCCATCGTTTTGCGCGACGTGTATGGCGTGCCACATTTCGCGCGCTCCCGTTGACGTTCTCACGTTGTCCGTTTTACGTTGTCCATATTGAAAAGGAGGTCTCTTATGATTCACCCTGAACGTATTGCTCACCTCGTTCTCAAAGTGCGGGACTTAGAAACGTCGAAGAAATTCTATACCGAGATTCTTGGCATGCAGGTGATGAGGCACGTGCCTGAGATCAAGGCTGTCTTTCTCTCCTTCAATGGGCGTGATCACCACGAAGTCGCGCTCTTTGAGATCGGCGCACAGGCCGAAGCTCCCAGACAGAATCAGACTGGTATGCTCCATGTCGCCTTCCGCCTCCGCAATGAAGAAGACCTGCTGGCTGCCTACAAGGAACTCAAAGCCAAAGAAGTTCCTGTGACCTTCACGGTGAATCACGGTGTGAGCAAGAGCGTGTACTTCCGTGATCCGGATAACAACGAGTTAGAAGTGTACACGGATAACGACATCTCTGAATTAGTGCAGACGGTACCAAACGCCTATCTCGGTATGGAGAAGCTTGACTTTGCGCCTGATAGCCCTGGCTTGATGGACGTGCTGAAGTCCATGCGACAGTAGAAGAAAGGGGTTGGGGGTTAGGGGCCGGGGATTGGCAAGAAGAATTCTTTTCGGTCTCCTCTAATCCCTAATCCCTAACCCTTAACCTCTAGGAGGCGTTATGCGTTTTTCACTCCTCACCCTCGGAGATAACTACGAACACTTGCGTTCTCACGAGCAGTTCTATCAAGAAGTCATCGAAGAAGGCCAGTATGCTGAAGAACTCGGCTTCTACAGCTTCTGGGTTGGCGAGCATCACTTTCAGGCGAGCCAGCGTGTGTTTCCCTCGCCGCAAATGGTGCTGACAGCCATTGCACAGCGCACCAAGCGGATTCGCTTAGGGACTGGAGTTATTGTCTTACCGGTCAATGATCCTCTTCGTATCGCCGAAGATATTGCCGTGCTGGACCTCATGAGCCACGGACGTGCCTGCTTTGGTGTCGGGCGTGGCTACCAGCCGCATGAGTTCGCCGGATTCAACATTGCTGCGGAGACAACCAAGGAACGACTCTGGGAATGTCTAGAGATCATTCGTTTAGCCTGGACGCAGGAGCAATTTTCTTATCATGGTAAGTTTTATCATTATGATGATATTGCTCTTCTTCCCAAGCCATTGCAGAAACCTATGCCGCCGATTTGGGTTGCGGCTGCATCTCCGGGATCGGCTGAAGAAGCGGCGCGGCGAGGATATGCTTTTAGCGCCGTGCCGTTTGCCTCTGGCCCGTCTCCAGAAGAAGTCGGTGGACAACTTGCACGTTATCGCCAGGCGTATGCTGCTGCCGGACATGGTGAACCACCAGACGATATCCCGCATGTCTTTTGGTCGCATGTAACCGAGTCTACCGAACAAGCCTTGCGTGAAGCCGAAGCGGGGATGAAAAAGAAGCTTGGTGGCTCAACGAAAGTATGGGTCAAACCAGGAGTGAGTGGTTACGAAACGTTTGCCAAAGTCGGACAGTTTCTTGCCACTGCCACGATCGAGCAAATAGACACCATGGCGATTTTTGGTGATCCCCAGCGCTGTATAGAGCGTATCCGACACTACCAAGCTGTTGGCGTGAATCACATTATGGTTATGTTTGATTGGGGTGGCATGCCGCAAGAAAAAGTCTTTCACTCTATGGAACTCTTTGCCAAACACGTCATGCCTCATTTCTCCGAAGGGCAGGTAAGTCAGTTGGCTACAGTTCGCGTGAACGATCGACCCAACACGCAAGTGGTGTCGTAGTTTTAGTGGGCGCACGATGGGCGCCCTTTCCCATTTCAGTAGCTATCGAGGAGAGACGATGGGGATTCGTACGGGAGCGGAATTCCGCGAGAGTTTACGAGATGGGCGCACCGTGTATGTCAACGGTACGCGGGTAAAGGATGTGACGACCTATGCCCCGTTTCGTGGTGTGATCGATTCGTTGGCGATGTTGTATGACCTGCAGCATGATCCTGCCCATCAGCGGATGCTGACCTATCCATCTCCTGTGGATGGCAAGCCGGTGGCCATGTCCTTTCTGCTGACAGAAACGGCTGAGGATGTCGAGCGTCGCTGGAAGGCTGAGGAGTTCCGTGCTGAAGCGACCTTTGGGCTCATGGGCCGCATGCCGGATTTCATGAATGCGCTAGTGGCTGATGCTGCCTTTTCTCACACAGCAATTGGTAAGCCCAATCCGCGCTTTGGTGACAATATCGTGCGTTACTATGAGCAGTGCCGTGATAACGATTGGTGTCTGACGCACACGTTGGTTGATCCGCAGATCGACCGTTCCAAAGGGCCAGCGGAACAGGCTGACCCAGATGCCGCATTACATTTTGTGAAAGAGACTGATCGCGGCATCATCGTGCGTGGCGCGCGTATGCTCTCGACCTTAGCGCCGTTCTCCAATGAGCTGTGGGTTGGTCCGTTTTATCCACGCAGGCCCGGAGAAGAAAAATACACGCTGTGTTTCTCGGTGCCGATAGATACGCCTGGACTGAAGTTCGTCTGTCGCGAGACGTATGACACCAATCGCAGTGCATTCGATCGTCCAGCCTCGTCACGCTTTGATGAAGAAGACGCGTTAGCTATTTTTGATGACGCGCTGATTCCCTGGGAGCGGGTGTTCATTAATGGTGATATCGAAGCCTCGAATTACATTCTGGCGCGGGCACCGGGCTATGCGCTGTTACAAGCGACGATTCGCGGTGTGGTGAAGCTGCGGTTCATGGCAGGATTGGCGTGCTATGTGGCTGATACCGTTGGTCGTAGTGCCGCTCCGCATGTACAGGCTCAACTTGGCGAGTTAATTGCCAAGGTCGAGCTTGGCAATGGTCTCCTCCGTGCTGCTGCCCAAGATGTCGTGAACGGACGTAAGGAAGGTGGTTCGCTGCGCGCGCTGGCAGCGACGCTATGGGTCTTCATTCCTGAAACGCAAATGCGCGCCGCGGAAATTATCCGACAGGTGAGCGGCAGCGGTTTAATTATGACGCCCACGGAGCAAGACTTTGCCAACCCCGAAGTCGCACCGTATTTGGAAAAATACCTGGTCGGAAAGAACATCAGCGCGCGCGATCGCGTGCAACTCTTCAAGCTGGCGTGGGATATGCTGGGCGAGCAGTTTGGCAGTCGCCAACTGCAATATGAGTGGTTTTATGCGGGTGACCCGATATTCACCCGCTCGCGGTTTTACCGCTCTCCAGCAGTAGCAACCTACAAGGGGATGATTGACCGACTTCTCGGAAAGCTCTAGAAGCGAGGTCTGCACGGGCCCGCACTGGGAGAGGAGTCCTATGAAGCCACACGAGTCAGGAGCTTTTTCAGGTAATCGTCAGTTTTCCTACTTTAAGCCCAAAGGCCGCCATCCCAGTGAATATGAAGATTTGACCATCCACACGCAACCAGATCCACGTCACTACGCGTTTCAAGGTTGGCTGAATCGCTTTGCTGATGGACGCGGCGCGTGGAATGAAGATTCAACCGCTCTCAAATGTACCAACTGGTGGGAATTTCAGGACCCATCGAAACAGTGGCAGCGGACCTACGTTGCAGGCCAGGCTGAACAAGAACGTAGCCTCGACCGGATTGTCGAAGCCGCCAAGTCTGAGGGACTGTTTGCTGACTTCGATGAAACCTGGGTAAAGACTATTATCGGTAGATATTACGCAGCCTATGCGTGTCTCGAATATGGTCTCTTCCGCTGCTTCTCCTACGCGCAACGCGAGGCATTGTCTGCGACCGCTGGTAACGCCTGTATTTTTAATGCGGCAGACAAGATCCGCCATGCGCAAGATATTGCCCTCTATGGCATGGATTTGACTGATGCTGTCCCTGGCTTTTCCGATGCGGATGCGAAAATCGTGTGGCTCGAAGATCCGGTCTATCAAGGTGCGCGCAAACTGGTTGAAGGGTTGATGGCCGCGAAGGATTGGGGTGAGGTCATTATTGGTATTAACCTCGCGCTAGAGCCGCTGTTTGGGGTGTTGGCACGGACGCATTTCTTCTCGCGCTTTGCGCCACGGAATGGTGATGCGATATCACCCGCAGTGTTAGCGACGGTCGAAAACGACTGGCAACGTAATCTCAAATGGACCAAAGAATTCGTCCACGTGATGTTACGAGACCCCGAGCATGGGGCCGGGAATAAAAAAGTCATTGAAGGATGGCTGGCGAAATGGTTGCCATACACCCGCGAGGCGGTGCACGCGTTTGCCCCACTCTTTGAAAAGCCGACCACAAAGCCACTCACCTTTGCTCAAGCGCATGAGCGAGTTGAAGGGCAGTACGCGGCACTACTGAAGGATGTGGGTATATCTGCATGAGCGAAGAAAACAAGATCAAAGCCCGTGACACTGTCGGTCTCGTGCTGATGGGAAGTGAAGAGTCCGACGTTGCCGTGGAGATGTTACGTGAGGAGCAGCCCAACCTTCGTATCACCAAAACTAACTGTTACTGGATGATCGAAGGCGAGGGAAAAATAGAAGTAGATGTCGCGGCAGTTGGGGAACGGCTCGGACGTGACCTCGACATGTCGACGTTTCTGGTCGTGATGACCAGCTACTACGGTCGCGCGCAGGTGACAGACAATACGTTTGGAGTATACTCGGAGATGTTGCAACTTGAAGAAAGTAGTCAGTAGCCAGTAGTCAGCATGGAAACACACATTTTTTCTACTGAATGCTGACTACTGACTACTCTTTTGGAGGAACCCATGCCACGCAATCTAATCAAAGCCCACGACAAGATTAAAGGATTGGAATGGACGCCGACGTACTTCCAACCTGAGGCGAAGTACGAAACCAAATTCCACATTCCCAAGAAAACCAAAGATCCGTTCCGTCATCTGATCCGCGATTACATGGCGATGGAAGCCGAGAAAGATGATCGGCAGTATGGCTTTCTTGATGGTGCTGTCCGCATCGATAATCCGAATCAGGTTGAGCCGCGCTTTGCTGAGTCGTTAAAGCCAGCGTTGGCAATTCTTCCTTTTGCTGAATATGCGGCAGGTAAATGCCAAGGCATGCTGATTAGCACGGTCGAGAATGAGGAGTTGCGCAACGGCTACCTCGCACAGATGCTCGATGAAGTGCGCCATAATCAACAAGAGATGTATCTTGGTCGCTACTACATGAAGCACTACGCCGACCCTGCTGGCTTCGATGTGAGCCAGAAAGGTTTCGGCGAGCATTTCCTTGGCGCTGCTGGTCGCTCGTTTATTGAAACCTTTATTGCCGGTGATCCCATCGAGTGTGCGATTAGTCTGCAAGTAGTCGGAGAAACTGCGTTTACAAACCCACTGTTTGTTGCCTTTCCCAATACGGCGGCAGCGAATGGGGATCATGCGACGCCAACCGTCTTCCTGAGCATTCAATCGGATGAAGCCCGACACATGGCCAATGGCTATGCGACATTGGCAGCGGCGTTGTCTGATGATCGCAACCTCCCGCTGATTCAAGAAGCAATTGATAAATACTTTTGGCGTACGCATAAGTTTATTGACTCGTTCCTCGGGACGCTGACCGACTACTTCAGCGTCAATCACGTACAGACCTACAAGAACATGTGGCAACAGTGGATCATTGACGATTGGGTCGGCAGCTTCATTGCAAAATTAGAAAAATTTGGCCTCAAGCCGCCCCGCTGGTTACCGCAAGCGCAGGAGAATATCTCCTGGATGCATCATTCGGTGGCGATGTCAGCATTCGCTCTGTGGCCAGTCGCCTTCTGGCGCTTTGATGTCATGCAAGAGAAGGACTGTGCCTGGTTTGCCGAGAACTATCCTGGATGGGACACGCACTATGGCAAATTCTGGGAAGCGTATCGCATGATGGCTGACCCAAAGCACGGACAGATTCCCGCGCAATTGCTTCCCAGCCTCCCACCGCTGTGCCAGGTGTGCCAGTTGCCATGCGTGATCCCACGGCCAGATAACAGTGCCGTTCATATAGTTGAGAAAGCTGGCAAGAAACGCGCGTTCTGCTCAGAGCCGTGCGAATGGATCTTCGATCTCGAACCGCAGCGCTATCTTGGTTTTCAAACCTGGTTCGAGCGTTTCGACGGGTGGGACCTTGCTGATGTGGTGACAGAACTCGGCTACATCCGCCCAGACGGCAAAACGTTGATAGCTCAGCCGCATCTCAAGACTGAGAATATGTGGACCATCGATGATATTCGGCGGTTGCAGTACACGATTAAAGATCCACTCCGGAACTAGGGGGTGGGGGCTAGGGGGTAGGGGCTGGGTCCCCCGCCAATCCCTAGCCCCTAAATCCTCCCCCCATTTTGTATGCCGTACACCATCACACTCCTCCCATTTGAGAAGCAATTCACCTGCGGTGATAACGAGACCATTCTCGAAGCCGCGATGCGCAATGGGTTGAACTTACGCTACGGCTGCAAATTTGGCGGTTGTGGCATGTGTAAAGCCCAGGTGGTTGAAGGTGAAGTTGAAAACTCAGAGGCATCGAGCTTTGCCTTGCTCGATTTCGAGAAACAACAAGGCATGGCGTTGCTGTGTTGCGCTTATCCTGAGAGTGATCTCAGCATCGAGTTATGGGATTACGACGAAGCGGACCTTGTGTCTGGTCTCTCGGTGTATGAGTTTGCAGTTGATGTAACTCGGGTGGAGACATTGGCTCACGATATTCGCGGCATTCATCTACAGTTGTATGATCCGCAACGGATTGTTTTCAAAGCCGGCCAATACATCGATGTCCTTGTTCCCGGAACCAACGAGTGGCGCTCGTACTCGATGGCGAATCCGCCCAGTCGCCGTGGCGAAATAGAAATAATGGTTAAACTCATGCCCGGTGGCGTGTTTTCCTCCTATGTGGACCACCAGCTCAAGCCAGGCGAGCGGCTAACCATCCGAGGACCGTACGGCAATTTCTATTTACGCAACACAGACCACGCAACACGCAACACACAACAGGAATTGATCTTCATTGCCGGTGGCTCAGGCATGGCGCCAATTCTCTCATTGCTCCGCGATATGACCGAGAGTAGAGACTCACGATCTGTGATCTATTTCTATGGGGCTCGCACCCGACGGGATTTATTCCTCCTCGATGAACTACAGAGCTTCGCACAACAACTCCCGAACTTTTGCTTCATTCCCGCGTTGTCCGAACCAACGCAAGAGGATGCCTGGTCAGGAGAGACTGGGCTGATTACCGAGGTTGTCAAACGTCTCGTTCCGCGCGGCGGCGACAAGCAAGCCTACATGTGCGGGCCGACGGCAATGATCGACGCTGCTATTGTTGCGTTGCAGAAACTCGGGATTGATGAAAAGGACATTTTCTACGATAAGTTTGTTACGAAAGCAGATACTGCTGCCTAGAACAATTTTCAGTTGGCTTTATCTTGGTCATTCTCCGCTTTCGTTGCTGCAAGTTTCCCTCTCCTTGCCAGGGAGAGGGCTAGGGTGAGGGTCGAAAGCTAGGATTCAAGGCAAATACTATCGTAAATTGCTCCAGCGAATTGAGTGTACGTATTACGTGTTACGGTTCACGTATCACACAACAAATGAAAGGAGGATCCCATGACACTCGAAGAACTCGCCGCGCGTGTACAAAACCTCGAAGACATCGAAGCCATCAAACGTCTCAAAGCCCGCTATTGCGGCTACTGTGATAATAATTACGAGCCAGACAATCTCGCGTCGTTGTTTGTTGAGGATGCAACATGGGACGGTGGTCTGTTTGGCAAATGTGTCGGACGCGAAGCGATTCGCAAATTCTTCCAAGGAGCAGCAAAGATGCTCCCGTTTGCCCTACATTATGTGATGAACCCGATCATTGAGGTAACTGGCAATACCGGCAAAGGCACTTGGTATCTGTTCCAGACCTGTACGTTCGCTGAAAACAACCAAGCCGTGCTTGGTGCGGCCAAGTATTCAGAGGAATATGTGAAGGTCAACGGCGAATGGAAGTTCAAGAACCTCAAAGTGAACTCTGAATTCTGGACACCATACGACCAAGGCTGGGCGAAGAAGCGATTTATTCAGGATAAGTAAAACGAGCGGGGAATGTTGTAGAGGGGACTACGGCATTCCTTTCGTGTGGAGGACCTATGCCCTTGTTTGAATATGCCTGTAAAAAATGTGGCCATCAGTTTGAGACGCTTGTGATGGGCTCAGCCAAGCCGTCTTGTCCAGAATGCAGCAGTGCCAAACTCGAGAAGATGCTGTCAACGTTTGCAGTGAGCAGTAACACAGGAAGTGATATGCAACCGACAATGGGCGCGTGTGGCTCGTGTGGTGATCCACGCGGTCCTGGTGCGTGTGCGTGGGATAACTAACTGTCTCTGTTCCTGAGCAGAAGCGTAGGCCAGGATAAGGCCGCAGGCCGTTCCTGGCGCACTCGTGCCGGAAACGCAGCGCTTATTCCGGCCTACATTGACGGTTGCCTTAGTCAAAATGAGAATTGCTGTCTGAATTCTGAATTCTCTTTTTCACTCAGCCCTCAGTCCTATTCTGGCTGACTGCTGATTGCTGACCGCTGAATGCTTACCAAAAAGGAGGGACCTGCCATGGCATCTGTCGACCTTTACGAGGCAATGAGTACACTACGTGCGGTGCGTCGACTCCGCCCCGATCCCATTCCCAATGACGTGCTACGTCGTGTACTGCAAGCCGCGACGTGGGCGCCGAGCGGTGGCAATCGCCAAGCCTGGCGTGTCATTATGGTCAAAGACCCAGTGCTTAGACAACGCCTGGGTGAGTTGTACAGCAAAGTGGCGACTCCTTTTATTCAGTCGTACACTGCCAGGTTCGCAAATCTTCCTGAAGACGAACGGAAGAAAGGCGAGAAGATGATTCGCTCTGGTTTGCACTTAGCCGAGCACTTTGGCGAGGCACCAGTGATCGGCATCTTTTGCTTTCATCCCGATGGACTGGCTGTGACTGATGCTAAACTTGAGCGTGTGTCCGTTGTTGGTGGTGGATCGATCTATCCAGCCGTGCAGAACTTCTTGCTCGCCTGTCGCGCGGAAGGGCTCGGCTGTACGCTCACGACCCTCCTATGTATTGCTGAGCCTGAAGTGCGCGAACTCCTAAAAATCCCACAGCCGTGGGGAACCGCAGCGGCGATTCCGACCGGCTATCCGCAATTCCGTGGCCATGGGCTGATTTCACGAAATTCGGTTGAGCAGATGGCTTATGTTGATACCTGGGAGAAACCGTTTGTATAGGTCATATCGGATGTTAGTGTTGGCCTGCCTATATGCGGAACACACCAAGATTTGGGATTGTCGACGACGATGGCGGGTACAGCCTCTTTTAGGGGTAGGCTTTTACGCTGAGAAAAGACGAGACGTCATGCCCGCGAATGCGGGAATCCAGGGGGGCATACGCAATCGTTCAGGGGTGAAGCTCCTGGATGCCCGCCTGCGCGGGCATGACGAACACGCGGCTCCTCACGAGGGGAAATCCGCGCCAATTGAGGCTTGGATAAAAAACTACCCGGTCAAGTCCCCTAATCCCTGTAACCTAAAGTTAGGCAGCAGACGCGGCACTTCTACGGGTCTGGACTGGGTGTGATATGTCTCCGGGACTCACCTCCTGTTCGTCGAGCTTGAGTTGTTCACGCAAGCTGCGAATCTGTTGTTGTTCAAACGCACTGAAACACTTCTTACTCCACCGCTCACTGACGCGAATTAAGACCCCAACGACCAACATCACTACATCCCCTTCCTCCCAGAGATGCGGAATCACTTTGGTGCGCCGGCGTTCTTCGACAAAGGCGCGTTCTACCAGATTGGAGGTGCGCACGTATTGTTGATGACGTTGCGGCACGGCCAGATGATTGAGACTGGCGTCGGCATCATCGAGCAAACAGCGACACAGTTCGGGAAACTCTCGTTGATACTGCTCCACAATCGCGTCCCGTCTCTGCTCGGCTTTCTCCCGACTCGGTGCATCGCGCATATCTACCAACAACGCTTTGACCTCGGGCCACGCCCGGGCCGGGACTTTCTGCTGGAAGTTTTGCCTCGTGTGAAACCAACAGCGAATACGTAAGGATTTGGGCCATATCGCATCAATCGCTTTGGTTAATCCTCCCGCCCCATCGGTAGTAATCGTCACGGGCGTCCGCATCCCCCGTTTGATCAGTCCACGCAACACGTCCACACAACTCTCATAACTCTCACTATTGGTGGTCGAGAGACTCATCAATACTTTGCGCCCATCCTCACAGATCGCCCACACACAGAGAATCCCGGTTTTCTGCCCCCAGCGGCGTAACGGTTCATAGACCGTATCAATAAAGAGGTAGGTGACGGTTTCTTGACTCAGATCCCGGGTCCGCCACGCTTCATACTCCTCACTCAACGTCGCACTCAACTCACTCACCGTGCTCTTCCCAAGCACGAAATGCCCTAACGCACTCTCCAACCCATATTCAATATCCCGCTGGGACAGCCCGCCCACGTACATCTCCACAATTAACCGCTTGAGCACGTCACTCGTATTCGCCATTTGCCCCCACAACGCTGAGCGAAACGGTTCCTCGCGCCCCCGAATCTGCGGCAGTTTGACGTGAAAAATCCCTTCGGCGGTCTTGAGCGTCCCCTGCTCATACCCATTGCGATACCCCAGTTTCTCCCCCCGCGCTTCATACCGGCCTCGCCCTAAGGTTTCGGCTTGTTCATTCTCTCAGAAAGTGTTTTTTAATTCGTATTTTCCGTCGTCACCATCCGCAGCGTGCGCCGGATACTGGCCAAGTACACCATAGCGTCACTGGAAACGGTGGTATGTTCGAAGTCCCGACACAAGCGCCGCTAGCGCCCCAGCCAACCGAAGGACCGCTCCACCACCCAGCGGCGGGGCAACACGGTAAAGCCTTTGGCGTCTGCCGAACGGCGCACCACCTCCAAGCGC
>VGTJ01000022.1 GCA_016874775.1 Deltaproteobacteria bacterium | reverse complement strand
TTGCTTATGCGAAGATGTTCCCCGTCCATCGCTTCACCTCCGTAGGCACTGACAAACTTTATCCATTTGCCATCCTAGGAGGTGAAGCACTTTCCGTCCAATGGGTTTTTATTTAGTCCTGTACGACACCCCACGCCTGATGTTTGGCATACAAGGGACTAGGGGCTAGAGGCTAGGGGCTGGTCCCTTCCCCACAAACCCCAAGTTGTAGGGCGTGCGAAGCGCACCAACTGACTGGCGCGTGGTACGCGCCCTACGATTTCACCGCGAATGAACTTGCGAGACACGGTACTCGGGACTGGTCCCTTCCCCACAAACCCCAAGTCCCTAGCCTCTAGCCCCAACGTCTTACAACGCCTTCACCTTCGGATACTCACCGACTTCAAGACCGAATGATTCTGCTTGTTGCAACAGATCAAGGGCATTCCGCACATGCGCGTAGTCGACCATCATACCGTCGTACGTCACCGCCGCTTTCCCGGCGCGTTCTGCTTCATCCATTGCTCGCATCACCCCTTTGTTCCATTCGATCTCTTCTTTCGAGGGCGCGAAGATTTCATTGGCAATTGCGATAGCCGACGGATGAATCAGCAACGAGCCACGATAGCCAATTTCACGCACGCGTTGCAGCTGCGCCCGAACCAGCTCAAGATCACTCACTTCTAGTGATCCTGCGGCTAACGGATACTCGATGCCAGCCGCGCGCGCGGCGAGTAATACATGAGAGGCAAGATACAACGTTTCAAAGCCATTACGGGTCCAGCGATAGCCAATCGCTTTGGTTACATCACCAGAACGAGCACCAACCCCACCAACAATATTGCCCATGCGTTCACAGGCGCTGATCAACTCATACGCATTCATCAGACCTTTCGCGGTCTCTGGAATGGCAACAATCTCCACTGAACCAATCGGCAGTCCAGCTTTGCGTTCGTAATGCTCAAGCCAGGCATCGACCTTGAGAATCTCTTCTCTCTTCTCCAACTTGGGAACCGCAACCGCAACGAGCCCTGGGACGACGATCGCTTCGATATCATCACTGGTCAGGCCGGTATCAACCCCGTTCACACGCACAACGGTGGGCATGCCACGTTTATGCGAGCGCTCAATACCTGCGCGGACGATCGGACGGGCCTCTGCTTTTTCGGCAATCGGGACCGCATCTTCAAGGTCAATGATAAGTGCATCGGGTTTGTATTTTGGTGCCTTGTCGATCCACTCAGCGCGATTGCCGGGAACGAACAGAATCGAACGATAGAGTTTCATCAGCAGCTCCCTCCGTTAGTAGAATCAATGTCTGTTCGGAGGGCTTACTCTGTCCCGAGGGAGGTCGTCAAGGGTTCTGGCTCGGTTCACGGACAAACGGCACGATCAACCAACACAACGCCGTCCCCAGTGCGCTCATGAAAATCAACAGCGGAAAACCAGCAACCTCATACAACCACCCACCCACGATTCCTCCACTGCTGCTGCCAAGATTTAACGTCGCCATCAACAGCGCAAAGACCGTGCCTGCGGCTTGCACTGGGCACATGCGCGCGGCGAGGTCGAGCACTGCCAGATGAGTCACCTGGTTAATCATGCCGGAGAAAAAAAACAGACCAACTGCTGAGCGCGGCCCCACTAATCCTAAGAAGCTCAAGGTCGACAACACGCCCAGCGCAACAGCGAGGAACAACAGTCTGTTCAGCGGCAATGAGCGACCATACAGGAGAAACAGCAGCGCCCCAATGACGCTCCCGACTTGGGCACATGCCCCGAGAGTACCGATGAAAACTTTTGAGAATCTGAGAACGTCGGTTTGGTAATATAGGAGTGGCGTGCCAAAGGAGGGGCTAAAGTTCCACAGAAAGAGGAAGGCAACACTCGTCCACAACATCGGCATCGTCATGACATGGCGGAGGGCAGAAAGCGTATGAGTAAACGTTGCCTGCGCAGTATCGGCTGGAGGTTCACGAACTAACCAGAAGGTAACGGTCATCAGGATGAGAGGAAAAACGGCGGCCAGAAAAAATACACTACGCATTGATGTATAGGTTGCCAAATAGCCACCGAGGAATTGTGCGAGAATCAAGGCCACACTCAGCGTAGCCCACTGGATCGCTTGAAAACTACCGGTGAGCCGTCGAGGCTGGCCGGTTTCTACCATCAAGGCATCGGTCATCACATCGGTAAAGGCAAGGGTCGCAGCACAGAGAGTGAGTACAGCCAGCAGGAGAACATACGAAACAGAGGAGAACGTTAACACTCCCCAACCGACCGCGCCGATCAGGGCCATCAAGATGAGATAGCTTTTGCGACGATAGCCAGCAAACGGCACACTATCCGACATGAACCCATAGAGAGGCTTCAATGTCCAGCCGAGTCCAACCGTCGCCCAGAATACCCCCGATTCAGCAGCCGAGAGCTGAAAATGCTCTTTGAGATAATACTGCACTGGCTGATGCGCGAGCCCAGAAGACAGGTCAGCAAAGCCTTGCAAGAAATAGGTGATGTCAAAGAACAGCGCGAATTGACGTGTGTCGGGCTGGCGTAACACGAGCGGCAGTTGAAGCGAAGAGAGCATGAATAGGTTCGTAGCGTACGCCATGCGCACGGGAATCAATATCTATGGGTACCTCATGCGCCAACCTTTCATGCCGACGCAGTCGGCCGCACTTTCATCGCCGCATACCAACGCTGCAAATTGGCCCAGGCGGGATCAAGGGCAAACTCCCCATGATGCGCGGTTTCCAGACCGATGAACAACGTAATATCCGCAAGCGAGAATGGACCGGCAAGCCACTCCTTGCCCTGCAACCCTTCGTTGAGCAACGCCAACCGCGCAAGTAACGTTTGCCGCGCATGGGCCGAGACGTCACCTTTCGCTAACACCATGCGCGAGGCAGCGAGGTAGACCCCGATTTCGCAGCGTCGTTCCCACATTCGCACCAATGCCCGCTGCACCGGCGTTGCGCCCAACAGTGGCGGTTCGGGATACAACTCTTCAAGGTACTCAATGATGGCAAGCGATTCGGCAATGACAGTGCCATCATCCAATTCCAGAATTGGCACCCCAGCAAATAGGTTCTTTTGGCGAAATTCCGGCGTCCGTTGTTCGCCAGCTCGCAAATCCAACTCCTTGATCGGTAGCTGAAGCTTTTTCTCAGCAAGATAGATTCGCATCTTGCGGGGGTTCGGCGCTCGTTTGGTGTCGAGATACAGGAGCATACCCTTCTCCTTTCGCTCGGTAATCAGACGTAATTGCTATCCGTGGGTATACCGTGTAGGAGGCGGAAAGGCAAAAGGGAAGTAAGGGAACCGCTATGGATGTGTTAATCACCTGTCCATCTCAGCGCGACCGCACTGCGTTGGCTGCCATCGAAGGCTACCGCTTTCATCTGCTCGATGCCCCACTGAACCCGCGTACGCCGTCACCCGAACTCGATCTCCTCGCCTATACAGATCTGTGTCGCGAGTATATCCGGAAGCATCACATCGATGCAGTTTTTTATTCACGGGATGTCGCCGATATCGTCGCTGCCGCTTTATGCGAAGAGTTTGGTTTTCGTGGTCCCAGCGTCGAATCAGTGTTTCTCTGTTTGCATAAGTATTATTCGCGCCTGAGTGAGTCAGCTCCGGTCCGTTGTGCAGCACTCGACCTCCATGCTGAGAATCCCTCGGTGCCAGGCTACCCCTGTTACATCAAACCGCCGTGGCTCAATCTCGGTATTCTGGGTTTCAAGCTTGAGTCACCACAGGATCTGCACCATGCCCTCACTGTGGCGCGACGCGAATATGGCTCTTGGTCACCACTCTACTTCCCCTTTTTTCGTCGTTATATCGATCAGCAGAGATATCCACTAGCCGCACGTGACATCATGTTAGTCGAGGAGTTCATCGACGGACCTCAAGTAACGGTCGAAGGCTGGGTAGAGGATAATCAGCCGTATATCTGGGCGATCACCGACACGAACACCTACCCCGGCACGCGGGTCATAGACAACTTTTCATTGCCGTCGCGTCATTCACCGCGCATACAAATGTTGCTGGAAGAACGCGCGAAGGAAGCAATCGGCAATGTCGGCTTGAATAATGGATTTTTCAATATCGAGTTCTGGTGTCATGAGGACACAGCCACGTTAACCGAGATTAACGGGCGCGCAGCAACGTGCTTTTACAATCTGTACCGTCGTTGTCTGAACTCCTGCGTGTATGAGGCAGGACTGGCGTTGGCTACTGGTCGTCGACTCGTTCCGTCTTCGACGTCCACCGGTGCTGTCGGCGGGCAATTTAATTTCATTACCTTTGCGGAAGACCAAGCCGAGCATCTTTTCGATTTTGCCCAGGCACGTGCACTACCGCAACTGACGCGGTATGTGTCGCCAGGCGATCGCGTCAAACAAGTCAGTGAGTTCGGCACCGTGTTGGCGCAGATTGACCTGTTTGGTGGTAGCTACGAAGAAATTCATGATGAGGCTCAACGACTGCGGCGCTTGCTGCTGAGGAAGCCCGAGTCATCGCCGTGGTGATATGATGTGCAGATTCGTTGCCTACCTGGGCCAAGCAATTCCGCTGGCACGCGTAGTGAGTGAGACTGAACATTCACTCGTAGTGCAGAGCTATCAGCCGCGCGAGATGACATCTGGCGTCGTCAACGCCGATGGCTTCGGTGTCGGTTGGTACAATCGTGCGCTCGACCCAACCCCATGTGTCTACACCAATATCACCCCGATCTGGAGCGACCGCAATCTTCCTGGTCTCAGCAAACACATTGCGTCAGATTGCATTTTCGCCAACGTGCGGAGTGCCACCCCTGGCCAGGCAGTTGATCAAAGCAACTGTCAGCCCTTTGCTTATCAGCGGTTTCTCTTCATGCATAACGGTTATATCGAGAATTTCCGCCAAACCCTCATGCGTCGCATCCGTGAAACGTTACGTGACGAGTATTACAGCACTATCGGTGGCACGACCGACTCAGAACACGTCTTTGCGTTGTTTCTCAATTTTCTTCATGCACGAGCGGCAACAGCACAAGCCATGAGTGAGGCGCTGCACGCAACCATTCGACAATTGGCCCTTTGGGCACGACCACAGCAGTTACATGTTGCACTGAACCTCGCGGTAACCAATGGCGAATCCCTTGTTGTTTCACGTTTCTCAACCGCAACACCAGCACCGTCCCTCTACTATCAACAGCGTTCAGCCTTGTTTCCTAACGCCACGATAGTCGCCTCAGAACGCTTATCGTCACAGGTAGAGTGGAACGTCATACCTGAGAGTTGTGTCTTAGCGATCGACCACGACTTACGTGCAGAGACCATCCCGTTATCCATCTCATAAGTGGCAACATTATGCGAACCCCAACGGAATACCTCGCCGTGCTGGAAGAGGCGCGAAATCGTACACTGCGACTCGTTGCTGCGGTGGCAGATCCAGATCTCCGTCGCCAGGTTCACTCCGAGTTTAGCCCGGTTGGTTGGCACCTTGGTCATATCGGGGTCGTCGAGTCGTTTTGGCTTCGCCAACAATGTCAAAGACAAGCCTCACTTTCGCCGTTTTATGACTTCTTCTTCACTCCAACAGAGAATCCGAAGACAAAACGGGGCCAGTTGCCACCCCGTGAGGAAATGCTGACTTACCTGAGCACTGTTCGAGCCGAGACGGCGCGGTTTCTTGCACAGGCTTCATTTCACACCTCACATCCTCTGTTACAGCATGGCAACATCTTCTCCATGCTCCTGCAACACGAAGAGCAGCATTTGGAAACCATGCTCATTATTCTCCAACTCTTGGGCGCAGCCCAGTGTGAATCTGTCTCCAATAACTGCACCGAAGTGGAGTGGCGGAATCAGGTCTATCACCGCTATTCGCCATTTTTTGGTCATACTGCCGGACTACACCCGACAGGACGGATGAATTATCTCCCGGAAAGAACTGTTCCTATCGGCAGCGACGACATACGCGAGACGTTGGACAACGAGCGTCCGCGCCATGAAGTGCGCCTCTCCGCATCCTCTATCGATCAGTGGCCAGTCACGAATGGTGAATTCATCCACTTCGTAGAGGATGGTGGGTATGAACGCTCACGCTACTGGACTACGGGTGGTTGGCGCTGGTGTCAGGACGAAAGAGTTCGGCACCCACGCTACTGGCGACAGCTCTCTGCTGGACGCTGGATCGAACTGGACTTTGGCTACGCATCACCCCTAGTGCTTGAACAGCCAGTACGGTGCGTAAGCTGGTACGAGGCTGATGCGTACGCACGATGGGTTGGAAAACGCTTGCCAACCGAAGCCGAATGGGAATATGCAGCGACAAGTAACGAGCTAAGTGGGACAGGCCGAGTGTGGGAGTGGACATCAACGTGGTTTCACCCTTACCCAGGTTTTCGTGCCCATCCCTATGAAGGATATTCAGTGCCGTACTTCGATCAGCAGCATCGCGTGTTACGTGGCGGGTCATGGGTAACCCAAGAGCACATCCGCCGTTCAGCATTTCGCAATTGGTATCATCCTGGCATGCGGGCGATATTCTCTGGTTTTCGCTGTGCCAAGGACGACGATTGACGCATAACCTCGACACCACAGCGTCGCCGCCTCTCTTCTCGTGGTTGTCATAGGGAAAGGAAAGACGAGATGACAATGGACACGCAACACTCGGGAGGTCACCGCCTTCGCATCACCACTCCAGTCGAGATTCGCTCACATTTCTGTGAGGATGTCACTACGGGTTTGCAGCGCTCGCAAAAGACGATTCCACCCAAGTATTTTTACGATCGCCGCGGCTCGCTTTTATTTGAGCAGATTTGCCAACAACCGGAATATTACCTTACCCGCACCGAAGCGAGTATTCTGCAGACCCACGCTGCCGATATTTGGGATGAAATCGGCGATTGTACGATTGTTGAGTTAGGCAGTGGCAGTTCGGTGAAAACACGCTTGCTCTTTGATGAAGGACAGCGCCGGAATCTCGAGCTGCGCTACGTGCCAATCGACATTAGTGCGCCCATGCTCGAAGCGACGGCGAAAGCGTTGGTCGGTGAATATCCTCATATGATCGTCGATGCTTTGGCCACTGATTATCTCAACGGATTGACAGCCTTGCCCAATGGCAAACCGCGGCTCGTCATTTTCTTGGGTAGCAATCTTGGCAACTTCACTCGCGAAGAGCAAAAGCAGCTCTTCGCTAAACTGACCGAGACCTTAAAGCCAGGAGACTTTTTTCTCTTAGGCTGCGACTTACAAAAACCGATCGACATTCTTGAACCTGCCTACAATGATGCTGCCGGTGTGACCGCCGCGTTCAATCTGAATCTGCTCCAACGCATGAATCGTGAGTTAGCGGCACGGTTTGATCTCTCTCGCTTCTCGCATCTAGCCTTTTATAATCAGGAACTACACCAAATTGAAATGCACTTACTCAGCGAGAAGCAACAGCAGGTGACGATTTCCGGCCTTAATCTCCATATCCCCTTTCGCGCGGAAGAAACGATTCACACAGAAATCTCGCGTAAATTCTCGCCGACTGAGATCAGTGCCCAACTCGCAGCATGCGGCTTCTTGCAGCGGGCATTGTGGATGGATCCTCGCGGCTGGTTCATGGTGGCACTCTTTCGTTTCGTGGGCAAACCAACCGAGGCATAACCAATGCCACTTGACGATAAGAAGCCAACTCTCGTGCTTGTCGCGACGGGTGGCACCATCAGCATGGTCTGGGATGCAAAGCAGGGGACCAGCGTTCCAGCGTTGAAGGCTGCGGATCTCCTGGCACGCTCCTCGTACACACCAAATATCACAGTCCGTGCCATCGACCTCGACTATAATACCGGGAAGATTGAGCACCTGCTGAGCTTGGCGCGTTGTCTTCGGGAAACAGGAGACAGTCAGGTCGATGGCATCGTCGTCACGCACGGAACCGACGCGTTAGAGGAAGTGGCGTATGGCATTGACGAGGTGCTTGCGGCACCTGTTCCGATCGTGTTCACCGGCGCAATGCGTCCAAATTGGGCCAGTGATTTCGATGGCATCAGCAACCTCAACAACGCCATTAGTCTTGCAACAACAACCTCGTCTGCATACGGCGTGCTGGTAACGATGAACAATGACATCTTTGAAGCCTGGAGTGTGTACAAAAGCGATACGACTGCGCTTGATGCGTTTGCTGCCCGGCGCGGCGCTCCGTACGGAGGGATTCTCGGAGATCGGGTCAGTTGTCCGTGGAAACCGACACTGCGAAAACGCTTCGCTAGGATTCCGGAGTCACTGCCAGCGTCAGTGCCCATCCTTATGATGGGTATCGCGGATGATGGCAGTCTCTTGAACAAACTTTCAGAGACTTCTCTCCACGGGCTGGTCGTCGCCGGGATGGCAACAGGCACGATACCACCCACAGCAAGAAAGCGAGTGTTACAGCTCGCTGCGCGTGGGGTACCGGTTGTTCTCTGCTCAAGCGCAGTAAGTGGCACGACTGCCGACGAGCGCTATTATCCACACGCATATGATGATTTGCACAATGCTGGTGTGGTGATTGAAAACTGGCTCTCTCCTCGCAAGGCGCGGATACGGTTGATGCTCAGTTTAGCGTTGCATGAGCCGTATGTGCCATTTGGTGAGGGACTGTCCATTGCGTAGCGTGCGCACTGCGCACGCTACGCACCACCAATTATCTCGCTTTCAACCCTGCCTCCCGCGCAAATCGCTCCATCAAAGCGGGCACCTCATCGAACCCTGAAGTCCACATGAAGAAAGCTAACACCACGTGATCAAGTCCGGCTTTCTCATACATGGGTAAATTGCGCAGAACATCCTCAAAGGTCTTTTCGTACGACGGCGCAGCATACGTGAGCTTGTTCGGGTCGCGTCCCGCCTGTTCTGCATACTTTCGGATCGCCTGAATTTCACGCGGCAGCGCATCAGGATTACGCCAGAGCACATGACCATACCAGCCGTCGGCCAAGGTTCCAGTTCGACGTAACGCGGCCTCGCTATGCCCGCCAATCCAAATCGGCGGATGCGGTTTCTGCACCGGTTTGGGCTCACACTTCAGTTTCGAGAAATTAATAAATTTTCCCTCAAAGTGCGGTTCAGGCTCTGTCCATAAGGCTTTCATCGCTTTGAGATATTCGTCCGTGCGAGCACCACGCTGACGATAGGGTGAATCGAGATAGGCAAATTCTTCAGCCATCCACCCCACACCTGCACCAAGGATGATTCGCCCCCGGGAAAGAACATCTAGAGTTGCCAGCATCTTTGCCGTCACCACAGGATGACGATAGGGAATGATCAACACGCCGGTCCCGAGGCGTACACGCGTTGTACAGGCAGCAACGTATCCCAGAACAGTCAACGGATCGAGAAAATCGTCGGCTGGATCAATCGGGAACTTCCCCTCGGGATGATAGGGATATTTCGATTCAATGACTGTCGGAATGACCACATGATCAGCAACCCACAACGAGTGATATCCTAAGGACTCCGCATGGCGAGAAATCGTTTGGATGCGTTCGACAACATTTTCGCGTGCCTGTGGACCAACGTGCGGTAGCACAACACCAAATTCCATAACTCCCCTCCCCGTCTGAAATCTTTGCTTTCCGCTACCACTTGCCACTGAAAGCCGTCAAGGGAGATGAAACGCAGAAACGAACGGGCGACATGGCGAATGGGCGGATGGGAGAACCAGCTACCGCCCCACCATATTTTCGTCGCCTATTCTCCCATTCCACCGTTCTTTTTCCGGTCCACCATTCATCCTTGCTTTCTTCCGTCGAGCAAGGCAAATTCTTCAACGTAGTCTCAACGAGAATAAAGCGAAAACGGAGGGACATTATGTCATCGCAACATACTGCCGAAGCGATTCACGCACGACTCAAACATCCGGTGCTCGATGCTGATGGACACTGGATCGAATTTGAACCAGCAGCGATGGAATATCTCCATAAAGTTGGTGGCGATAAAATCGTCGAACGCTATAAAAAAGTCGCCAACCAATTTGGCAATAAGAAGTGGGCGCAAACCCCTGCTGCTGAACGGCGCGAACGTCGCATGCTGCAACCTGGCTGGTGGGGCGTGCCAACTAAGAACACGCGCGATCGTGCAACTGCCATGTTGCCGAAGCTGCTCCATGAACGCATGGGGGAACTCGGCTTCGATTTTTCCGCCATTTATCCGACTTCGGGCGCCCTCTTTGCTCCGTTTCTGCGTGACGAGGAGATACGACGTGCCGCCTGTCGCGCCTTCAATCTGTATACGGCCGACCAGTTCGCTGGATTGGGGGATCGTCTCGCACCCGCCGCAGTGGTACCGATGTATAGCCCGCAAGAAGCGCTCGAAGAGCTAGAATTCGCCGTCAAACAACTCGGCTTCAAGGTTGTCATGCTTGGCAGTTTACCGCGCCGACCTGTAGCCGCCGTTGCCAAATCTAATCCAGAAGCTAGTCGCTATGCGGTGTGGCACGATGTGCTCGGACTCGACAGTGAATTCAACTACGACCCAGTCTGGGCGAAATGTATCGAACTGGGTGTCTCCCCAGCCTTCCACTCGGCCTCATCAGGAATCGGCCTACGCACGTCGATCTCGAATTTTGTTTACAACCACATTGGCCACTTCGGTCAAGCCGGCGAAGCCGTGTGCAAAGCATTGTTCATTGGCGGTGTCACTCGTCGTTTCCCCAAACTGAAATTCACCTTCCTTGAAGGCGGCGTCGGTTGGGCATGCGGCCTCTATAGTGATCTCATCGGCCACTGGAAGAAACGCAATGCCGATGCCCTCGAAGACACGAATCCTGCCAATCTCAATCGTGAAATGCTAGTCGATTATATCCAACGCTACGGTTCCAAAGCTTTCGTGAGTGTTCTTGACCAGCTAGAGCCTGGAGTTGGACTGTTGATGGAGCGTCCCGAGCAACTCGACGACTTCGCTGCGTGTGGCATCAAGAAGGCGTCAGACATTCGGGATCTTTTTGTCCCTCATTTCTATTTTGGTTGCGAAGCCGATGATCCAGTCAACTCATGGGCCTTCAAGAACAAAGTAAATCCTTATGGCGCGCGCTTGAACGCGGTCTTCGGTTCGGACATTGGTCACTTCGATGTGCCAAACATGACGGATGTTCTCCCTGAAGCCTACGAAGGAGTTGAAGACGGCGTGTTGAACGAAGAAGATTTCCGTGACTTTGTCTTCGGCAATCCGGTGCGCTTGTGGACCGGCATGAATCCGAATTTCTTCAAAGGCACAGCCGTTGAATCGCAGGTCCAGAAGTTTCTCAAGGAAACTAACGGGTCGGCCTCTGCGTAAACCCTGGGGGCGTAGCACAGCTACGCTCCTATCATCCTCGCCCCTTAAAGAAATCTTCACAATCTGCTAAGCACCGTAGCTATGCACCATACACGCTGCTGCCGATTGTCCTTGTGGATTGTGACCACCCTCTTCTCCCTGAGTTTCCTCACTGCACCGGCTTTTGCGCAAGACACACCGCGTAAGAAGAAAAGCGAGCCGCGTGACACCGATACAGAAGACGAGGAAAAACCGAGCAAGAAAAAGAGGACCGAAAAGGAGAAAAAACCGCAGCTGCAGATTCTCGGTAGCAAGGTCGCCTACAGCGCGCCCCGACGCTGGACAAAGCCGCAGACCTCCACTCGTGAAAAGCTTGAAGCCTTGCAGTTTGTGATTCCTCTCCCTTCTGCGAGTGGCACTTCTCGGGTGACCAGTGCCATCGTCGTCGCTGAACCGAATGCGGACAAAATGTCCCTCACTGACTTCAGCAACAGCAAACTGCCGAGGAAATATCCGGCAGGCACTATCGTCGCCGATCAGGCAGATGGGGATTCATGGCGCACGGTGGTATCGCATGTCCATGAAGCTAACCCGCCTTACACCGTCGTCGATCGCTTCGGAGTCGCATCTGGATTGCGAGTACATTTTCGTGTCATTTTCCCCAAAGAAGACGACGCCAAAGCTTCCTGGCTAAAAACACTGGGACAGGAAAGTAACGATTTCATACGCAGCTTATCCATTGGCAATAAGAATAAAGTTTCCGCCGATCTCTTCTACGACGCTGGCCAGTGGGGACTGCGCGCGGCAAAGCCAGGAAAGAGTGTCGCCACCAAGGACACCGGGAAAGATCCCCAGAAACCAAAGCAAGACGTCCAGAAGGCAAAAGCAACGCCTGTAAAAAAGACGCCGGTGAAGAGCTCACCAAAAGTTGGAGAAGAATTTTCGCAGTAGGACAGTACGCATGCCACCCAAAGAACCCGCTCAACTGTGGATCTGGACGATTGTTGTCGTGCTGATCTTCTTCTGCGTGCCCTATTTCTTTATCGGTACGTATGAACCGTTAGTCTTTGGCATTCCGTTGTGGTTTCTGACCGTTCTTGCAGCAGCCCTCGTGCTAACCGCATTCACCGTGTATATCGTGTTGCGACAGTGGCGACTGGCGGAGACGACACTTGGAGAGGACGACTAATACAAAGCTAAAGGTCTCAAGCTACCGGGAAGAAAAGAACCTCTACAGCCTGAAGCCGACAGCCTATAGCCTTTTTTCTCCTGACTACTGATTACTGACTACTTTTTTGCATCACGCACCCACATATGGCACCACAAGATTCCGGCCTTGGCTTCGATGCCCTTATTATTCTCTCGCTGTATCTGCTGAGTAACATCTTCATCGGTTATTTCGCGTACCGGTCGGGCGAGACCTGGCATGCGCGAGATTATTTCCTCGGCGGCAAAAGCACTGGAGCGCTGGTGCTCTTCTTTGCCATGCTCGCGACCAAATTCAGCGGTAATACCTTCTTTGGTTTACCTGGGCAATCCTATCGAGTTGGCCTGATGGCAGTGACGTTGATTCCCTTCACTATCGCCATCTCACTCGGCTTTCTGACCTACGCCCCTCGCCTCTATGTCCTGTCGAAAAAGTATGACTATCTCACACCGTCAGATTACTACGCGGACCGCTTCGATAGTCGGGTCCTGCGTTTGTGGACCTCCGTGTTTCTTATTCTGACGGTCATTCCATATTTGATGATACAGACGACAGCGATGGGCCACGCGTTTGTTGGTTTTACTGGTGGTCGTTATACGTTTGCCACTGGAGTGATTTACATCTTCGCTGGGATGCTTATCTATGTACTGCTCAGCGGTTGGCGTGGCGTCGTCTGGGCTGAGGTCTTGCAGGGTGGACTCCTGTGGCTTGCGATCGTCGTCGCCGCCGTTGTGCTAGTGCGGTGGGAAGGTGGACTCGCCGCCGTTATCCAACAGGCAGTGACAGTCGCGCCAGAGAAAATCGCCGTCCCTGATTCATTTGCAACCTTAACGCGTTCGTACCTGCTCTTGGCTCTGGTGTTCGGTTTCGGTGGGTCGATGTATCCACAAATTATTCAGAGTGTGTATGCCGCAAAAAGCGAGAAAGCGTTACGCCGTGGACTAGCGATGATGATTCCCAATTATTTTATCGTCATGCTCGCGGTCGTTTTGATTGGGCTCGTCGGAATCATCCGGTTACACGACCTCAAGACCATTGAAGCGGACCAGGTGTTAGCCCAACTCCTTAGTCGGCAAGCTGAGAGTGCCTATTGGATCGCAATCCTCGTGTTCTTGGGAGCAGCGGCCGCCATTATGTCGACAGCAGCCGGAGTTTTACTGACGTTGTCGTCTATGGTCACGCATGACCTCTATCGACAGTTTGTGAGACCACAGGCAAATGAAGAAGAAATTGCCATCGTTGGCCGCGGGTTCACAGTTGCGATTCTTATTCTGGTCACCCTCCTCTCGCTCCACCCAATCGCAACCCTGTGGCAATTGACGCTCATCAAATTTGAGTTCTTGATGCAACTCTATCTGCCCATGATTCTTGGTCTCTATTGGCCACGGTTTACCCGCACTGCCGCGATTGTCGGGCTTGCTGCCGGAACAGTAAGCCTTCTGGCCATGGTACTCACCAGCTGGAAGCACATCGGGGTGTTCGATGCAGGAGTGACGGCGTTTCTGATCAACATCGTTGTCTCCGTTGTTGTAACACTGCTCAAACAACCGAGCACCGACGAACAGCAGCGAGTGCAGGAGCGGTTTTTTGCGCTATTTGAGCCAAAGGCTCCAGCGCAAAACCTCACTCCGGTTTCCTCTCAGGAAATTGTTCACCCTTCGACAACCTCAGGGTGAACGGACGAAATGATCACGTTGAACTTCCGTAGCCGTTCGTGCCGAGTCCTGAGCCGTGTCGAAGGATCAAGGCACGTGAGTTCCGTCATCGCAGATCGATAATCTGGCGATACAACCCCAACGGATCAGTCGAAGGCGTAGCCGAGTACGACACGTTCACACAAATCACTTCCTCAACAACTCCTTCATACGCAGCGATACGTTTGCGACACTCCGCTGGAGTGCCAGCAATTGTCAAACGATCGATCGCTTCATCAGGAATTGCCTCGGCGGCTTGCTTGAACTTGCCTTGTGGCGCCAATTTCTGAGCGGTGTCCGCAGCCGCGGAGAACCCTTGTTCTCGTAACAGGAAGTCATAGTATGGGTGTGGTAACGGCGAGAACAGACGACAAATCGCTTCGCGAGCCGCTTGCCGTGCCTGTTCGCGGTCATCACTGACCGAGACAAAAATCGCCATCACATAGCCGAGGGATCGCGGATCACGCCCAGCGTGCGCTGCCGCCTCACGGACGCGAGGCTGTAGCACGTCGCGTAGATATTCCACCGACCCCATCGCGCCGATGGCGACCCCGTCAGCAACCTGCCCAGCAACTTTCACCATGCGAGGAAAGATCGCCGACAGGTAAATAGGAATGCTCTCACGCAACGGCTGCACGGCTGGGGTCCACTGCATGCGGTGAATCTTTCCTTCATATTTCATCGGTGTCCCCATCGGCGTTCGCACAATCTGTTTGAGACACTCAATGTACTCTTTCATCTTCTGGTAGGGCTCGACATGCGGCACCCCTTGCCAGTCTTCGTTGATATGACGATTGCCACTCCCAACACCCAACAACAGGCGTCCGCCAGACAGTTCATCCAGATCAATCGCACTCATGCCGGTCAGCATCGGGCTGCGTCCATACGCATTGAGCACATACGGCCCAAGTCGTACGTGTTGCGTAGCCATTGCCAACGCAGTGAGCGGGACAAATCCACTACGCCATGCTTCAGTGACGTAGAGGGAATCAAACCCCGCACCTTCAGCCTCTTTCGCAATCGTTACCATGTCGCGGATTTTCATCCCGCCGCCGGGAAAGATCAGTCCAAGTTTCATGGGTCCTCCTTGGCAACGCGCCTCGTGCTTCTCCTCAGCGATTTTTTCGTTGCCCTACGTGAACCCTTTTCTGCTGCCGCTCTAAGGCTGTCAAGCGGGTTGCGATCGCGTCGAGGGTCTGCTGGTGAGTGTCGGTCGTTTTGCCTTGTTGTATGTCAGTTTCGGCTTGCTGCAGTGTATACAGGGTCAGCTCCTCGATCTTCTTGAGCAACAGCATTTGCATCTCACTGAGGTCTACCCCCCGAGCTTGTATCTCGTGTGCTGGAGGAATTTCCGGCAGATGACGATTCTGCGCCACGAACGTGGCAACGTCTTTCAGTGGTCGTAGCTTGTAGTCCGACGCGAACACGTAGTCGGGCACCGTTAGTGTCGTCGAGCCAGCAATAAACGAACCCGAGGCACGGATGTTCCCATTCACGTCTAGTCGTTGGGTCGGGATCGGATTGGTGCCGACGAGCCCTATACCAACTCGTTGCTCACGGTCAATAATCATTCGTTGCACGTTCGCAGTAGCAAATCGTAATGACGGATTCGGAGAAATCTCTGCGGCATCTGGTCTGACATTGAAGAACCCCGAGCCACGCCCAAAGCTCCCACCAGAATAACCAAAGTTAAAAGCCGGGCCGGCCGCAAGGTTCGGACCAATACCATTAAAGATATCGTCTGTTGCCGCACCGCCGATATGTATGGAACCTTGACCAGAAACGACACCGAACCCTACCCGTCCGTCAGCCGCAATATCGATACTGTTGGTTGGCGCAGTTACCCCAATGCGGAATGGGCGACTGTTACTATTGGTTGCGTCTTGAATAAAGAATTGCTGGTGGTCTGCGCCAATATCCCAGGTTTGCGCAGTGAATCCACCGGAATCATTCTGCTCAAGACGGACCGCTGGGGTATTACTCGTACTGAGGTGAAGCAATAGGCCTGGAGTTGACGTACCAAAACCGACTTGCCCTGTCGCATTAACAAAGAGCGCGTGACTCGCCGCTCCTCCGAGAATCGTGAACGGCACCCTTGCACTGGTAACGTCCTCAATGGAAAACCTGTTCGCTCCGCCATTAACAGTGTCATTGGCCGTGAGCTGCCAATCGGTCGTCGGAAAACCGGCGGACACACTGGTATCCTCAAACTTGATGATCGGGGTTTCCGATTTCAGTTTGATCGTCGCACCGTCGAACTCCTCATCATTAACGCAGGGAGTTCCGACACATTGAGCACCCTGGACAATAAGGTCATCGGGGATCACGCTATCAGATAGTGCTCTCTCAGGTAGCATCGATCCAACAACGAGACACACGAAAATTCCCAAGACGCCCCTATCTGCATACCATCGCGTTAGTCGTATTTTCATGTTGCCTTCTCCTTACGAGTCCGCTGTTCGTTCTGGCACTTAACGGCGGGCTCCACGTTTCTGCGGGCCGAAGGAGCCAGCGTGTTTTTCCAAGGCTGCCAATCGAGCAGTTAGGGCCTGTATCGTCTGCTGTTGTTTACGGATCGTTTGTTCTTGTCTGGTATTGATCCGTTCTTTTTCCAATGTATACAGCGTCAGCTCCTCAACCTTTTTCAACAGCAGCATCTGCATTTCGCTCAGGTTAACCCCATTGGCTTTTATTTCACGTGCCGGCGGTATCTCGGGGAGGTGTTGCTCCTTGGCCACGTAGGCCGCGAGCTGTGGCAGTGGCATCAGTTTGTAATCCGGGGCAAACACGTAGTCAGGAACCGCCAGGGTCGTTGCACCAGCAATAAAAGAACCCGAAGCGCGGATGTTGCCGTTCACCTCCAATCGTTCAGCAGGAATCGGATTCGTTCCGGTCAGCCCGATACCAACGTTACCGACGTTGTCGATAATCATGGCTTGGACGTTCGCGGTCGCGAACCGCAGCGAGGGATTCGGAGCAACCGCCAAGGCATCTGGCCGTACGTTGAAAAATCCTGAACTTTGGCCAAAGCTCGATCCGGAATAGCCAAAATTGAAGGCCGGCCCATTGACCAAATCGGGCCCAATACCACTGAAGAGGTCCGCGGTCGCCGGGCCAGCGATATGGAGGTTTCCCTGTGGAGAGTTCGTCCCAAACCCCACCCGTCCATCAGTTGCGATAACGATACTGTCGGTTGGCGCACCAGGGCGAATACGGAAGGGGAGGCGGCTGCCATTGGGGCATCGCGGATAAAGAAGTTCGCCTCATTGCCTGCGACATCCCACGTCTGCGCGGTAAAACCGCCAGTGGCGTTCTGTTCAAACCGCAGCGCTGGAGTATTTCCGGTCGCTACGTGTAGATTGAGTACAGGCGTGGCCGTACCAACCCCTACACGCCCAATGGCATCGACAAAAAGTTAATTGGTCGGGGCTCCGCCGAGAATTGTAAACGGCACCTTTGCGTTGGCAATGTCCTCAATGGAAAATTTGTTCGCCCCACCACTCGCAGAATCATTGGCTGTGAGTTGCCAATCGACCGAAGGATCACCTGCGGCAGTGGACGTGTCGTCAAATTTGATACGGAGATTGTTTTCCTTCAAGCGAATCGTATCAAAGCCAAAACTTTCGTTATTCACACAGTCGAACCCGACACATGTAGAGCCTTGCACGATTTGGTCATCAGCCACAACCTGATCCGCCCACAGGTTGTGAGGTGACAACCAGATCCCTACTATGGCCAGCCCCACCGCTAAAACGCTGACGACTGCCGTCCTACTCCATGGCGTAGTTTTCATTTCGTTTCTCCTCTGTTTCACTCTGGCGCCCTATTCTTCCACACCCGGTACGACCAACGTCCCATTCAACACCGTGAAATAGCCGGATTGGGTTTGCGCTTGCCGCGGCAGCACCCCTTGCTGTTGCATCTGCGCAACCACAGCGGCGTCTGTTCCTGCAGCACGTGCTTGTTGCAACGCTTTGCTGACACTCGGATCAACGGGAGGAGCAACAATCAGTTCATACGTGTATTGGCCATCAGGAAACCGTTGCCCACGTTCGTCAACCACATCAAACCCAATCGGCTGTCCTGGCGTGAATTTACGACTCAGTACCCGCCCATCAGGTACGGCGACTCGCAAATCCAAGCTGGCGTATGTCACCAGTGGTTGCCAGCGCACGAACGCTGGAGAGATCATGATCTGCGCAACCGGTGTTTCTGCTTCTGCTTGGACGAGAGCCCGGTCTCCAAAGATCAATAGAGCTACTGCCAACAGCCCCCATTTGACAATCGTTCGACAACGCATATGAACCTCGTTCTTTCCTATCGTGAAGACAAAATAGTTCACGGACACCGGCGGAAGAAGATCAAGCACCAGAAGAAGAGAGAGAAGAGGAGGAAGGCTTAGACTACTCTCACATTGTTTGAGCGTCAAGAAAACTGAAAGTGATCAGCACCTCACATACGGACACATGCGTAGCTACCATCCCATATCGCGCATGCGCTCATTGACATCGGCGGCACGTTCGTCCATCTCTTGCGGTCGACGCTCTAACGGCGCGGGGAGACAGGCAACAAGCCGCGCCGCTTGGTCACGGGTCAGGTGTTTCGCCGAGGTATTATAGTAGAATTGTGCAACGGCTTCAGCACCATACACTCCAGGCCCCCATTCGATCACATTCAGATAGAGTTCCAAGATGCGGTCTTTCGTCAGTATCAACTCGGCCAGGGGAGTCAGGGCAAACTCCAAGGCTTTTCGTACGAATGAACGGTGAGTAGTGAGAAAAAGATTCTTCACTAGCTGTTGCGTGATGGTCGAGCCGCCGCGGCTGACATGACCTGAACGTTGAGCTTTGTCGAAGATGACGCCGAGTTCTCGCCAATCGATGCCACCATGATCAAAAAAGCGCGCATCTTCACTGGCAACGGCAGCATGCACAATATGCGGGGACAACTCGTCCAATGGCACGAAACGGTACCGCTTGGTGTATGGTTCTGCCAGCGAGAAGGCCTCAATGCGGCGTTGCATTTGTACGGTGGTGGTCAGTGGCGGAAACCACTTGAGATAGAACAATCCCAACACACACGCCAGATAGAAGCCCAGAACGACCTGCAGCAGCCACCGTAACAACCGTCGTGGCCAGGGCAGGAGGGGATGGGTGAGAACAATAACACGGCGATTCGGAAGAGGGCGTTTCACCTATGGGTACACATAACTCGTGAAGTGCTTTCGACTTAACGGAAACAAAAAAAAATTGCAATTTCACCCCGAGAGGTGTCAACCAAAGGTGAGTGAATTTCGTTAGTATCAGAAGACAGAACACCAGCAGCGACTTTCACAGAGGAAACGATGAGTCACGACTTACTGTTTTACGTGTTACGTGTTGCGTTGACCAATACCATAGGTGCCCTCGTGTTTGTTCTCGTTACGGCCTCGACTATCCATGCTGGGGTGAATCGGTGGACTGCCATTGGCCCAGAGGGAGGATCGGTAACGGCCTTCGTTATTGATCCGCAAACGCCAACCACCATCTATATTGGCATTTCTGGAAGTGGAGTTTTCAAGAGCAATAACAGTGGAGCGCATTGGCGACCCGCCAATGCGGGGCTTGAGGATAATGCTATTCACACCATAGTCATTGATCCCCACGCGCCAGCAATACTCTACGCTGCGACTTTTCAGTCCGTGTTTAAAAGTACAAATGGCGGAGCAAGTTGGGCTCCGATGAATAACGGCTTCCCTGATCAATTCGTTGGAGCCATTACAGCTCTTGCCATAGATCCACTTACCCCAACAACGCTATATGCCGGTACCACTCAAGGATTGTTTAAGAGTGCTGACGGGGCAGCAAACTGGACTCGGGTAAACAGCCCATCACTTCTTGATACTGACATTCGTACACTCGCGCTTGATCCAACTAACCCGCGGATTCTCTATGTTGGGACATTCCATTTTTTCCCTTGTGGAGAGCAGCGCCCGCCGTGCAGCACCCCCAGCGCATTTAAGAGCAACGATGGTGACCAGAGTTGGCAACAAATCAACCTTGATATTGCCACAGTAGCCAACAACGAGGTCCGTTTTGTCTTTGCGGCATCAGGACTCGTTTATGCCTATAATGCAGGGGGCATTCTCAAAAGTGCTGATGGCGGAACAAGCTGGATACTAGTCAGTCAGAGCCCTACCGATGACGGATACATTATCTCTCTAGCAATTGCTCCAACTCTACCACAAACGCTGCTGCTCGGTACTTCACGTGGCGCGTTTCGAAGTACCGACGAAGGTCAGTCGTGGAGCCGTTTCGGGACGAATGCTGATATGGTTAATATTGTCACACCAGATATAGGTCCATCGACGTTCGTGTATCTCGGTACTGATAATGGGGTAGTAAAGGTTTCAAGCGATGGAACCGTATCAACACGACTCAATAGTGGCTTACGTACTAAACCGATTCTCCAATTCGCTGTCGAGGGCAACTCGTCCACACTGTATGCTACTTCGGGTTCTACGCTTTTCACCAGCACAAACAATGGCGAAACGTGGGTAGAGTCTGTCGTAGCTCTCGAGAGCGCGCTCGTGACACGTCTCGTCATTGCGCCAACCGTACCCCCATCTTTGTATGCAGTGGTTGACTCACGAAGCTCGCCATTCCCTCCTTCCATCGTCAAGAGTGTGGATGGAGGAAAAACTTGGACTACTATTTTTTCTGATACGTGGTTCTCTGCATTCACCGTTGACCCCATGATCCCGACCACCCTCTATCTTATCGCGATCCCTTCCAGTCGAACCCCGCCACAGTTGCAGAAAAGTATCGACGGTGGGAATCATTGGACCACTGTATCCTTTCTCTCTGATCTCAGCGGAACCTTCGTGTTGAGGTTAGCTATCCATCCTCGTACTCCATCCCTTATCTACGCCACAACTGCAAAAGGCGTCTTCACAAGCACAGATGGTGGTGCAAGCTGGAACTTTCTAACATCGGCAGTTATTGGTGGAACCCTCGTCTTCGACCCACAGACTCCAACCACGATATACGCTTTTGGGGAGCAGTTTGCTCGAAGTGTGGATGGCGGTATGACATGGACCTCATTGGATGCCGCTGTGCGATTGAATCCCGAAGGGAACTATTCCGTCATTTCCGCTTTCGCCATCGATCCACTGAATTCGAAAATTCTCTACATTGGCCTTAATGGGGAAGGCGTGTACCGAAGTACAGACGCAGGTGCGAGTTGGGCTACGCTCAACTCGGGGCTGGTCAACAAATGGGTGACTGCATTAACCATCAATCCATTAATCCCGAACACTCTCTACGCAACCGTCGGGAACGGAAGCGCTTTTGCCCTTGACATGGGCAGTGAGTCTGCCGATCTTTCAATCACGCAAAGCGATATTCCCGACCCAGTTCAGACGGGAGATCCCCTTACCTATACCTTCGTCGTCACCAATAACGGGCCGTCTACTGCCACTGAAGTCACCATTCGAAATACCCTACCACGGGACATGACACTTGTTTCAGCTATCCACAACCAAGGCACTTGTAGAGGACAACATGCCATCGCATGCGATCTCGGAACTCTAGGTATTGGGAAAACTGCAACCTTGGCTCTGGTAGTGAAACCAAAAATTTCAGGAATAACGGGAGAGGTTCGCAACATCGCAACTGTTAGCGGCCTCGAACCTGATCCACGAACCGACAACAACACGGCAGTTGTTGTTACAACCGTTGTTGCAGCTCCAGGTCCTGACCTCGTTGGTTTCTGGAATCCCCTAAAAGAAAAGTGCAAAGGCTCAGAGGAGCTGCGACGTTGTACAATAAAAGGATCTTTGGTGGTGAAGAACCAAGGAGTTCGAGATGCAATAGTTTCATCTTTTTCATTTCGGATATCGGTCTTTGGAGTCAGTTCCTGGGCTGGACCATTCAATATTCCCGCACTGAAAGCAGGAAAGAAGATGACGATCAAAATAAACTTTTCTCTCCCTCCAGGAGCCTCCATGCAAGGACAAGCGTTATACGCCAATGTTGATCCTCATAACGAACTCTTAGAAATGAACGAACAAAACAACGGAGCAATCTCTCAACCGATTCGTTAAAGGAAACCCTACCCACGAAGGTATGATTTTGCACACATAGTTACATGGCTCGGGTGACATTGGCATGCATCCTCAGCATCGTTCTGCTTATCCTCTTTGCAGCATCATCTACTCACGCCGGAGTCAACCGCTGGACGACGCACGGGCCCGAGCCAGCCAAGATCACTACGCTGGTCGCCCATCCTACAGTCTCGGGGGAACGCTCTATGCAGGCACCGAGGAGGGAAAGACATTCAAAACCACGGATGGGGGAAACAACTGGGTCGTACTAAACACAAGCCTCTGGCGCCTCACGATCGATCCTCAACAACCGAACACGCTTTATGCAGTAACGACGAGTGGTCTCTCCAAAAGCACCGACGGCGGAACAAACTGAGCTCGCCTCTCCACAGGCTTCAACGATCACTTAGTTAGTACCATCGCTATCGATCCACTCGTGCCAACAACCTTGTACGTAGGAACATTTGGTGCTGGAGTGTTCAAAAGCAGCGACGGTGGAACAAGGTGGAACAACGTCGCAGTGATCCGAGGCAACGCCGTAGGAGCATAGGTGTCGTCATAGCTGAATGACCGACGCCGCTGCCGGATGACAATCCGATCTTCTTCTCCAACTTTGTTGGTGTATGCGTAACCGTCTTTCGCAAGCGCATTCTCCATAATCGACAGCGGATCATCCCCGACCGCGACAACCTGCCCTTTATGCACGGCAACCCACTTTCCGGTATATTTGGCCAGTAGGTCTTCTCGCATTGCCCAATAGTCCTTCTTGTCTTGCGCAAATCCTTCTTCAGCGGATTCTGTTATTGGGTTCATCGTAACCATCTTCCCTTCCTCTATGGAACGCAACCACACTCTCTACGACTTAGACCTTCCGCCCGCTTTCCATTGTCCAGGTGGTTCCAGTTGGCGAGTCCTTAAGAATCACTCCTTGTGCAGCAAGCTGGTCACGAATCTCGTCGCCGCGTTTGAAGTTTTTGGCTTTACGGGCGGCAGCGCGTTCGGCAATCAGTACTTCGATCTTCTCGGGAGTAAGTTCAGATTGCGTCAGTCCACGTTGCTTCTGGGCTTCAAGAAATTGCGTGGGCACTTCGTTCATGATGCCAAGCACGGAAGCAATCGCCGTAAGTCCAGCTCGTGTAGCAGCAAGGTCAGCCGTTTGTCCAGCATCAAGCGAGCGATTCAGCTCACGAATGGATTCAAAGACAACGCCTAGTGCGCGCGCGGTATTGCAGTCATCGTCCATTGCTTCACGAAAACGTTTATCGAGTTCGGAGTTCGCAGTTCGGGGTTGATTGGTTTGATAAGAAAGGCCCACTACTGCATCAACACGAGCAAGCGTTTCGTAGATCCGCGTGAGCCCTTTCTCAGCTTCTTCGACCTTTTGCATCGAGAAATCGAGGGGCATGCGATAGTGGGTTGAGAGTAACACGTAGCGTAACACTTCTGGAGTGGTTTTCGTCAGCGCATCTTTGATCGTCAGAAAGTTGCCAAGGGACTTCGACATCTTCTCATGCTCGACGCTTACCATACCATTGTGCAGCCAGTAGCGAGCGAACTCAGTGCCTTTCGCACCTTCCGATTGCGCGATTTCGTTCTCATGATGGGGAAAGATCAGATCTGAGCCACCACCATGAATATCGAACGGTTGCCCAAGATATTTGCTGCTCATTGCCGAGCACTCGATGTGCCAACCTGGGCGGCCTGGTCCCCAGGGACTGTCCCACGTTGGTTCTCCCGGCTTGCTGGATTTCCACAGGGCAAAATCCATCGGATGATGTTTGCGTTCATCCACCTCGATGCGCGCACCAGCCATCATATCGTCGAGGCGACGATGCGAGAGTTTGCCATACGTCGGAAACTTATCAACGGCAAAGTACACGTCGCCGTCTGCCGCATACGCAAGCCCCTTGGCTTCGAGTTCCTGAATGATGGTGATCATCTCAGGAATATGCTGCGTCGCTCGAGGCTCGTATGTTGGCGGCTGACAACCAAGCGCTTGTGTATCTTCGTTGAACTCCTGAATGTACTGCTCAGATAGTTCCTGCGAGGTAATCCCTCGTTCAGTGGCGCGGTTGATGATCTTGTCATCGACATCAGTAAAGTTACGGATAAACGTCACGTCGTATCCAAGAAACTTCAAATAACGATAGACAACATCAAACGTCACCATCGCCCGCGCATGACCGATATGCGAACGATCATAGACGGTCACGCCGCACACATACATGCGCACTTTGCCGGGTATGAACGGGGTGAATTCTTCGTCTTTGCCAGAGAGAGTGTTGTAAAATCGCAACATAGGAAAATAATTAAAAATGAAAAATGTAGAATTAAAAATTGGGATTAGGGGAGAAGAAAGAGATTGTTCTTCCTAATTTTTCATTTTTAATTCTTAATTTTTAATTGTCCATTAGCAGGCTATTGTCTTCCAGCTACTAGTTGATCCACCACCGACGGGTCAGCCAGTGTCGACGTATCACCAAGTTGATCAATCGCGCCTTCACCGATTTTGCGTAAGATACGACGCATGATCTTGCCACTGCGGGTTTTTGGTAAACCATCAGTAAATTGGATTTTATCTGGGGTCGCGTGCGGACCAATCTCACGCCGGACTGTGTCGTTGATCTCCTTATTCAGACTTGTCGTTACTTGTTGCCCCGTCTTCAGAGTTACGAAGGCATAGATCCCCTGCCCTTTGAGGTCATGCGGCATGCCAACCACGGCAGCTTCAGCGACAGAAGGATGTCTACCAATCGCACCTTCAACCTCTGCCGTACCAATACGGTGACCAGAAACGTTGATCACATCATCGACACGACCAGTGATCCAGTAATAGCCATCTTCATCGCGGCGACAACCATCACCGGTAAAATACTTGCCGGGATACAGTGCGAAATAAGTTTGACGGAACCGCTCGTGATCACCGTACACCGTGCGCATAATCCCGGGCCATGGAAACTTGATACACAGATTCCCGGAGATGCCATTGCCGTGCAGTTCAGTGCCCTGGTCATCAACCAAGCACGGCTGCACGCCAAAGAACGGTAACGTCGCTGAGCCGGGTTTCGTTTTAATCGCGCCAGGTAGTGGTGTAATGAGAATCCCACCAGTCTCAGTCTGCCACCAGGTATCGACAATCGGTGCTTTTTCTTTGCCAATCACCTGGAAGTACCAATGCCACTCTGGGCTTTTGATCGGCTCACCCACGGTGCCGAGCACACGCAAGCTGGAGAGATTGTACTTATTCGGCCAGGAATCTCCTTCTTTCATCAGTGCGCGCAACGCTGTCGGCGCGGTGTAAATGATGTTCACTCTGTGTTGCTCAACCACTTCCCAGAAGCGACCGAAGTCGGGATAGTTCGGTACTCCTTCAAACATGATGGTCGTCGCACGATTTGAAAGTGGCCCATAGACCACGTAGCTATGTCCCGTCACCCAACCACAATCCGCTGTGCACCAATAAATATCGCCAGGGCGATAATCGAAAATGTATCTGTGCGTGATGGACACATGCGTCAGATAACCACCAGTGGTATGCAGCACGCCTTTCGGCTTCCCAGTCGAGCCTGACGTATAAAGAATGAACAATGGATCTTCCGCATCCATGTGTGCAGGTGCACACGTTGTTGCTTGCGATGGCACCAGTTCGTCCCACCACACATCGCGGCCAGACTTCATCGCCACCTTATGACCAGTGCGACGAACTACCACCACCTTCTCGATCGATGGACAATGTTCAAGCGCCTCATCGGCATTGGCCTTCATCGGAATGTCGTTCTTCGCGCCACGTAAAGCCGTGTCTTGCGTAATCAGCACTTTACAGGTCGAGTCCTGAATGCGATCGCGCAACGACTCCGCGGAGAAGGCACCAAACACAACAGAATGGACCGCGCCAATACGCGTGCATGCCAACATGGCAACAGCCAGCTCCGGCACCATCTGCATATAAATGCAGACGCGGTCACCTTTCTTTACTCCCAGCGCCTTCAACGCATTGGCAAACTGACACACCTGCGCCAGCAGCTCTGCGTACGTGAGTTTACGGGATTCACCAGCGTCATTGCCTTGCCAGATAATCGCCGTCTGCCCACCAGCACCAGCTTCGACATGGCGGTCCAGGCAATTGTAGGACACGTTGAGTTTGCCACCGATAAACCATTTCACATCGGCTTTGTGGAAATCCCACTCAAGAATCTTGTCCCATTTCTTGAACCAGGTAACAAATTTCTCTGACTGCTCAGCCCAGAAATTTTCTGGGTCTTGAATCGAGCGCTGATAGAGCTGCACATACAGCTCGGGCGTTATCGTCGTCGTTCCTTTGATCGATGATGGGATGTCGTATGTTGGCACCTTTTCCACGTGCTCAGACATGACCTACTCTCCTTGCATACGTTGGGATCTCGCTCGTCGCATTGAGCGCGGACTTGGGAAGGTAACATAAAGGACGTAGCGGGAAAACACTTACTCCCGCCCTACTCCCAACGCGTCCGCCACTCGATTGATGTAGTTAAAAAACGACGTGATCAGTGTGATCTGCAGAATCCCGGTGTCATCGAATCCAACCCTGCGGAGCGTATCCATATCATCACGCCACATGGTCGACGGGTTTTTGGTCAGCTTTTCAACAAAGGTCAACATTGCGGTATCGCGCTCGTCAAGCGTAGCCGTCCGCCAGTCTTGTTTGAGCGCAGCCACCAACTCGGTATCTAAACTCACTGTCCGCAGAAACTCTGCGTGCGATTCGATTCAATAAAAACAACGATTGAGTGTTGAGACGACCGTAGCAATCATTTCATGCTGACGGCGCGTCAACGGCAAGCTTGGGTCCATTGCTGAGCCAAACGCCGCGAAGGCATGATACATGGCATCAGGAATCAGTGAGTGCGACCGCATGATGCTGTCATTTTTGACGAGGTCAGGAAGCTGTCGCTCATGGCGGTGGGCGTTATCGTACTCTTTGGGGTAAAGATTGTTCAGCTTTTGCAGGACTTCTTTGACTCGCTCGCTCTCCGACGGGGGAACTGTCTTGATCCAGGTCATCGCTACCTCCTGTGTGAGATTTTTCTGTACTAAATCGGATCACAAAAAATTCATACACTCGCGCTGTCACCCTGAGTGAAACGAAGGGCCTCTCAGAGAAGTCTGTAGCGTAAAGTGTACGAATGTTCTCGGGTCTGATTTAGCGGAAAAACTCGGAGGGAGCCACATGGGCGAGAAAGATTTACCCCGATGCCCACGCGTCGAGCGGAATATCCTCAACCACCGCAAAACGAAGTTGCTCTCCAAGGCGACGCAAGGCGGCTAATTGTCGCGCGACTGCCTCATTTACTCCTCTTCGCATCAATAGTTCATGCAAATGTCGGCGACACACCTGCACAAAAAGAGTCTGTGCACGCCACAGATTGATCCTGAGATTGACATGCTCGGCAATCTGCAACAGACGAGAGGCCGTCGTCACACCGTTGCTTAGTGGGTCGTTCAGCAGCGCAGCAATATGCTCTTCAACCGCTCGACTCACAAGGAGTTCTGCCTCTTTGGTTGCCAGCGGGACCTGCCATTTACGGGCTTCGCGTAAAACCTCTTCAACCTCATCGTCTTGCGGTTCTCGTGCAATCACCTTGGCAATCACTTGACCAAAAGTGCGATTGACGAGGAACTCAGCCGCCAAGGCGAACCCTTGCGGGAGCGGCACATTCAGTTCATGGAGATATTCCATGAGACGGCGGTTCTCGCGATACAGTTGCCGATAGGTCTCTTCAAGCCGCTCCAACATGCCTTCGCCAATCTGCGCCAAGACGCGACGCCGATCATCGAGAAAGAGGTCCTTGGCAGTGTAGTATGCTTCTCCAAACAGACGATCGAGACTACGAACAACCTCGGATAACGAATGCCGGGCAAAGGTCTCAATCAATGTTGCTTTCATCGGCCCGTACTCATTATCGCTCATGTCTTCACGGACAACACAATGTACGTCATGCACGCTCAGTTTCAGTGCCGCAAAAACGAAGGTGCGCGCCGCTTGCGTAAAGCGTGATGTCACATGAATACGACCGACACCAAGCGCCGTTGCTCCGTAGCTCTCCTCTTCATAATCTTGCCGCTGGGCGATGAATGCTGGAGGCGCCGCATGCGGCAGCTTAGGTTCGAGGATCTGGCCCATCGCGACATTGGCGACCACTTGCGCTGGATCGACACGCGAAGGCCTCACCGTGGTCAAGTAAAGATGCCCACCATCACCGACCGTTGAAAGATTGCTCGGTGCGCGGCGGAGACGGTCGACAAACTCGGCTTCAAAGGAAACTCCGAGTTCTTTAGCGATCTCAATCGCCCGTGCCGCGTACCGCAGAATCTGCGTCCCCTCAAGCCCCGACAACTCGTCGAAAAACCAGCCACAGCTTGTGAACATCAAGAGTCGATGCCGTTGCAGTTCGAGAAGCTGCAACACCGACTGTTGCTCTGTCGGTGCCAGCACCCGCCCGCTCTGCCGCATACAGAATTCATCGATACTTTGGGGAGAACGGGCGAGTATGACGTCGATATAGGCGTCTCGTGCAACCCAGGGGTCACGGAGAAAGGCTCCGGCTTGGCGCTCGAAGAGTTCATCGATTTCCGCTCGTAACCAATCGAGTGCGGCCCGGAGCGGGGCACGCCATTGCTGGGTCCATCCAGGTAAGCTTCCCGTTCGACAACCACAGTCAGCACGCCAGCGCTCAACCCCGTGCGCGCAGCTCCAAGAGGTACTCTCAACAATCTCTACCTCCCACTGCGGTGGATGCAATGAAAGGTATTCGCCGTAGTTCGTTACCTGTGCAAGCCCACGACGTTCAAGCTCGTGCATGGCATACGTGAAGGCCATCTCGCCAAAGCGATGGTGATGGCCATAGGTTTCTCCATCAGTCGCAAGATGGACGAGTTGTGGTTCGTCGGCGTCCGGCTGAAACGCGGCAACAAGACGCTCGACGAAACGTTCGCCGCTATCCAGCAAGTGCTCAAAGGCTACACCACGCGCAATCCGCGCGTCATAGAAAAATAGCACAATCTGTTTGCCACTCGGCAGCTGACAAAGGTAAGGACGGCGCGTGTTGAACGTTTCTTCGGTTACACCTTCCCACGCCGCTTGTCCCAAACGTCGCACTCGCTTGGCCTGATGCGGAGCAAGAATGGTATAGGTGATATTTTGAGCTGCCAGCGCCTCAAGGGTAGACGTATCGACCGCAGTTTCCGGCAGCCACATGCCGTGCGGTCTTCTGCCGAAACGATAGACAAAATCGCGCACGCCCCAGGCGACGTGCGTCAGCTTATCGCGTGGATTCGCTAACGGCAGGATCGCATGCCCGTACGCTTGGGCGATCGCGTTGCCATATCCGTCATGCTGTCCACAGCTCTCGCGGTCGGCCTCAACGATGTGAGTGAGCAAATCCGGCTCATTCCGCTCCAACCACGCTGTGAGTGTCGGACCGAAGTTAAAACTCATTGACGCATAATTGTTGGTGATAGCGACAATGCGATTGTCGATTCCCAAACGATGCGCAGCTGCATTCGGCCAATAGCACTCGGCAGTAATGCGCGCATTCCAGTCGTGGTATGGCGCAGCCGAATCTTGCACTTCGATGGTATCGAGCCACGGATTTTCTCGTGGCGGTTGATAGAAATGGCCGTGGATACAGACGTAACGCATGAAGAGAGAAGGAAAAATGTAAAATTAAAAATTAACAATACAAAACGGCTCACTCAACATCGGAAGGAATAATCGGGAAAGGTGTCTTTTTTTATTTTACATTTTTCAATCTCAACTTTTCATTCCTCTTATATAGTCGAGCGGGTTTCGGCTCGCTCAAGCACGAAGAGACCGGACGGTTCACGAAAATACCGGTCCTCACCTGCGCCAGAACCAGTGCCAATTTCGCTGCCGGAAGGAATGACATTATAACGGTCGACAATGACCCCTTTGAGTTTCACGCCTGCGCCAATCTCTGCATAGTCCATGATCACCGAGTTCTCGATCTCCGCCCCTTTCCCTATGCGAACCCCATGTCCTAGTACCGACCGAACCACATACCCGCCTTCGATGTGACAGCCTTCACCGATCAGGCTCTCCTGCAGTTCGCCATCCAGAATTCGTGTCGGCGGTCCATCGTACACCGTACCGAGAATCGGCCAGTCGCGATTGGAGAGATCAAACGCAGGCTGAGCGCCAAGCAGGTCCATATGCGCCTGCCAATATGCAGGCAACGTTCCGACATCGCGCCAGTACCCTTGTTCTTCGTACGCTTTCACTCCGGGTACGTCATTGCGCAAAAAGTCATAGGCAAAGACTTTACGTTTCGTGAAGAGTTCAGGAATGATCGTGCGGCCAAAGTCGTGCTCGGTTGTACGCTGTGCATCTTCCTGCAAGACATCCATGAGCAATTTGGTTTCAAACAGATAGTTTCCCATTGAAACATACGCACGATTGGAGTCCGTCGGCATGGGTTTGGGATTCTTCGGTTTCTCTTCAAAGCCAATGAGCCGTTGCATCCGGTCGACTTCAATGATGCCGAAACTACTTGCTTCTGGCAGCGGCACCGGTAACGCAGCAATCGTCACATCGGCCCGGTTTTCCATGTGAAACTTCACCATCTGCCCAACATCCATGCGGTAAATATGGTCAGCCCCAAACACCGCGATCAGATCTGGACGAAAATCACGAATGACATTCAAGTTTTGATAGACCGCATCCGCAGTGCCTTGATACCAGTTCTGTCCTTCACGCATTTGCGGCGGCACGACCGCAATAAATGTGTCGCGGAGTCCGCCAGCGATGCGCCACCCCCAGGTTGAGCGAAGATGCTCGATCAGGGATTGCGACTTGTACTGCACCAAGAGGTAGACGGCATATGTACCAGAATTAATAAAGTTCGACAGGACAAAATCGATGATGCGATGTTTCCCGGCAAAAGGGACTGCTGGTTTGCTCCGTGCCTTGGTTAGTGGAAATAAGCGGTCCCCTTTACCTCCCGCCATAATCATCCCAAGAATACGGAGTCTTGCCATGATTCTCTCCTATGAGGTGAGGAATAGCTGCTGAGCCTCCGACAGGAGCAATTGTGACATCTCCTGCCGTCCAGCTTCCGCGTACAATCGTACCACAGGTTCAGTACCCGAAGCACGTATCAGCACCCAACTTCCCCCATGCAAGTACAGTTTTAGACCATCAAGCGTGCTGACCCGTTCAACACGAATACCAGCAATACTGGTCGGTGGCGAGGCAAGGACAGTGCGTAAGCGACTCTGTTGCGCCGCTGAAAGCTTTATATCTTCACGAAGGGGATGAAGCTCTCCCACACGGACGAAGAGTTCCTGTAGCAACACTTTCAGACTTTTCCCTGTACGCGCCACCATTTCCGCAACCAGCAGGCAGGCAAGGATCCCATCTTTCTCCGGAATGTGGCCGCGGATCGACAGCCCACCACTCTCTTCACCACCAAGTAGCAACTCGCCACGAACGATCATTTCACCCAGGTATTTGAAACCGACCGGCGTTTCAACCACCTCCAAGCCGTGGTACTGCGCCACCGCATCCATGAGATGGCTGGTCGCGACACTGCGACCGATTTTTCCGGTTAACTTGCGATGAGTGATCAAATAATCGGCAACCAGAGGCAGGATGAGGTTCGGCGCAAAGAACGTCCCGTCACGGTCGCAAATACCAAAACGGTCAGCATCGCAATCGCACCCCACACCAAGAGTGAGGCCTCCCTCTTGCAACCGCGCGATCATTTCGCTCATTGTTTCCGGAATAGGCTCAGGTCGTCCATTACCAAAGTACGGGTCACAACCAGCGTGAAACACCGGCCCCAACACTCCCGATTGCTCAAGCAAGCGGTCCAAAAATCCCGCTGCCGTTCCCCACAACAGATCAACCGCAACGGTAATTTGCGAATGCCGTAAACAGTCGACATCGATCAACTGTGCCACCGCGTGTCGATACGCGTCGCCGACCTCTACGTCCTGCCATCGACCATGCTCGCGTGCAAGGGTAGCACTTCCCCGTTCGACATAACCGTTAGCTAACAATCCGTTAGCTCGACGCGCAATGTCTCGTGTGGTCTCGGGTAAAGCTGGACCGCCCCATGCTGGAGAAAACTTGAGCCCGTTCCAACGATAGAGATTATGACTTGCCGTGATGTTCACCGCTCCCGAAAGACGGCGACGAATAACCTCAAACGCGACAACCGGCGTCGGCAGCGGTGTCGTAGCAACCTCGACCTGTACTCCTGCTGCCACGCATGATTGGGCGGCGGTCTCCGCAAACTCTCGTCCAAGGAATCGCGTATCGTGCGCGATCAGCAACCGTGCCGGTTGTCCCTGCTCTTCGCGCACGTGATCAGCAACGGCACGGGCCACAGCCGCTACGCGGTCATGCGTAAACTCTTCAGCCACTATTGCCCGCCACCCTGAGGTACCGAAAGCAATCTGTGGTGGTCCAGCGTCTGCGCGCCGGACTGCGGCATCACGATAGAGCGTGACATACTGTGCGGCTGAGCGATCCCAGGAAAATTCCTGTTGCATGGCGCGATACATCAGGGCGTGCCAGCGTTTCCTATCCGCAAACGTCTGCACTGCGGTACGCACGCTCGCAACTAAAGCGTCGGAGGTCGGGTCAGTAAAGGTAAACCCGGTCCCACTATTGGATTCAGGGTCAAACGGAATCACCGTGTCCTTCAACCCGCCAACAGCACGCACGATCGGAATGGTGCCATAGCGCAAGCTATAAAGTTGTGTCAGCCCGCAGGGCTCATAGAGAGACGGCATCAGGAGCATGTCGCTCCCGGCTTGGATCCGATGGGCAAGGGCATCGTCAAAACCATACCGCACCGCAATCTGCTCGGGATAGCGTTCTGCCCATTCGGACAGCATACGCTGGTATTGCACCTCTCCCGAGCCAAGGACGACGAGACGCAGACGTAACGCCAATAACTGACCGAGCCCGCCAATCAGGAGATCGACCCCTTTCTGATCGACGAGCCGAGAAATAAACGCCAACACAGGGACGGTTGGGTCGTCAGGAAAAGCAAACAAGCGTAACAGTTCTGCCTTGCAGCGAGCCTTCCCCTGTATATCGTTGGCAGAATATTGCTTCACGATATGCGGGTCACGCTGAGGACTCCACGCTTTCGTATCAGTACCATTCAAAATCCCACGTACAACATCGCGCCGCTCACGCAGCACGCCATCAAGTCCAAATCCACCCTCGGCGGTCGCGATTTCCTGGGCATAGGTCGGGCTTACTGCCGTGATGTAGTCGGCATAATAGATCCCGGCCTTCATGAAATTGACCCCACCGTAGAATTCCAGACCTGCAGTGTGGAACAACGAGTGAGGAAGACCGGTGATATCAAAAACCCACGAAGGGAACCGTCCCTGATAGGCGAGATTATGGATAGTAAAAATAGTGCCACTCGCGGCTAACCGGGGGTCGCATTCAGGCAGAAATCGCAAGTAGGCTGGGACCAACGCGGCATGCCAATCATGACAATGAAAAATATGGGGAAACCAGGAGAGCAATCCTGGAAGGGCGATCGCCGCATGGCTCAAAAAAAGAAAACGAAAGGCGTTATCCGCATAGTCCCCAGCCTCACCACCATAGAGCCCGGAACGGTTGTAGTACTCATCGTGCTCGATGAAGTACACAGGCACTCGTGGTCCCCACGACTGTGGATCATCGTTTGCTGTCGGAGTGTCGAGCTGTCCTTGCCAGACGCGGGTTTGGCGCGTACCGAACACGAGCGGCATGTCGAGATTTCCAGGGACCTCCGTCATTGGCACGGCTTGATCGCGAATCGCCTTATACAACGGCATGACAATACGGACATCATGGCCGAGCGCAGCTAACGCTTGGGGTAAGGCGCCGCACACATCCCCTAACCCACCGGTACGCGCAAATGGAGAGACCTCTGCTGTCACAAACAGGATGCGCAACTGCGAGTTCACCCCTTCCTCCCACCTTCCGGACAAGAAATGAGTATCGAGGACCGAGGTCCGAGTGGGTGGGAAGTCAGCCCCTTACACGATACCTGCCCTGTCCTCATTCATCGTTCCACGGCAGCTCGCTACCACCACCAGCTAGCCTTCTTCTTGCCAGTCGTCGCTTGCGTACTCGCTAATAACGCAGCGGGAGACCCGGGCTCGGGCTGGTGTTGGAGTTTCTGCAATTTTTTCTGTTGCCGCCACGATGAGAGCCACCCAACGAAAACTCCAGCAATGAAAGGCACCCCAACAGCAAAGCCGACTTTCATCGGGAAATCCCACCACAAAAAGTGAAGATCAATCGTGTCGGTATTTTGCAAAGCAAAGATCAAAGCTAGCAGAGACAATAGCAGCGCAAAAATATTACGACGAGACATGCACCATCCTTCATGAGAATTTTCCTTATCTCACCATGCCTGTTCGAGAAAAGCAAAGGCGGGAGCGTGCGAATGCCCTGAAGGGGAGGCTTTTCCGATGTGAGCAAAGGCCGGGCGCTATGCCAGCAGACGCGAGAGTCCAGGTCCTCACCGTAACACGTATCATTACGCGGCTGCAGAAAACTCACTAGCGTCTGTAGAGTCAGTTCGCTTGCTGCCACGCACCCCTTTGGAAGGGCGTGGTGCCCCCACTTCCGGAAGTTGAAATGTTGGGACGACCTCGCGCAAGAGAGCAAGGATGGCTTTCGCGCGGCCCTGCTCCGCTAGCCATTCGAGTTCTTCGAGGTCAGCCGTCAATCGTGCGTGGTCAGGGTGCCAGCGTGGACGCACCCGGTTGATTTTCACCTCTCCACTGGGCTCGATGGTTTCATCCATACCAACCAACTCTTCATAGAGTTTCTCGCCAGGACGCATACCGGTGAACGCGATCGGAATTTCTTCTTCCGGGACGTAGCCAGCAAGTCGTATGAGATGACGCGCCATGTCCAATACCCGAATCTGTTCGCCCATATCCAGGACGAAAATTTCCCCGCCTTTCGCTAACGTCGCGGCGAGCAACACAAGCTGCGAGGCCTCCGGGATGGTCATAAAATACCGAGTGATATCACGGTGAGTGACAGTTACCGGCCCTCCCTGGCTGATCTGTTGAAGAAACAGTGGCACGACACTCCCATTACTGCCAAGTACGTTGCCAAACCGTACGGCGCAAAAGGTTGTCTGTTGCGGGCCCTCAGATTGTCGGGCGGTCGCCTGAACGATCAACTCACCAACGCGCTTCGTCGCTCCCATAACGTTGGTCGGATTGACCGCTTTATCGGTTGAGATCTGCACGAACGTTTCGACGCCCCGTTGCGCGGCAATTTCACACAACCGCCGTGTGCCAACAACGTTATTGAGCACCGCCTCGCTCGGATGCATCTCCATCATCGGCACATGCTTGTAGGCAGCGGCGTGGAAGACGATCTGGGGAGCATGACGCATGAATACGTCATGAACGCGACCGGCATGAGTAATATCGACCAGGAGTGTTGTGCGAGGACAGTCGGGAACACTGCGCCGCAACTCCATATCGATCTCATACAACGCACTTTCCGCCTTATCCAACATGAACAACATCCCCGGCTCACACTGGGCGATCTGTCGACACAGCTCAGAGCCAATCGAGCCACCCGCGCCAGTCACGAGAACGCGTTTTCCTCTGATAAAGTCACGCACCGGCAGCAGATTCATTTGGACCGGTGGGCGCGCCAGCAGATCTTCAACCGCAAGGTCACGAATCTGACTGACAGTGACTTTCCCATCGATGATATCAGTTAACGTGGGAAGGGTCTTGATCGGGATCTTGAACGGTTCAAGGGCTTTGACCACTGCGCCAAGTCGAGCTGGCGTTTCACTCGGCATGGCCACTAAGACGTCATCAGGCTTTTGCCGTGCAAGAATGCGTGCGAGATCAGCACCCGTACCCAGCACTGGCACCCCATGAATGCGCATGCCGGTCTTCTCGGGATTATCATCAATAAACCCAATCGGGGCATACGCTCGTACCCGCCGTTTCTGCATGTCCGACACGATCCGTTCCCCCGCATCTCCTGCTCCATAAATCAGGACACGCTTGTGCTCCCCTACCCGTCTCCGTCCGGCAAACATCCGGAGCGCGAGCCGTAGACCACCGAGGAGGCAGATCAGAAACACACTGTCGACGACAAGGATCGACAGTGGATAGGATACGCCCATCCCGACGCGAGTCACAACTGCAAATACGACCGTACTTGTCGCGACCGCGGCAATAATGTTTCGCAGATCCCACAGGCCTGTGTAACGCCAAAAGCTCCCATACAGATGAAAGGGAAGAAAGATCACGCCACGCGTGACGAGCAGCCAGACAAGCCCCTGTTGGTACAGATGCAGATAGTGTGGCGGTATTTCCCCGTCGAACCGCGCAAGAAAGGCCCCGTACTGCGCAACAACGACAAGGATGACCTGCACACCGATGAGTAAGCAGTAGCGATGGATCCGATTGAGAAAAGCCATAGCAAATTATAGAGCAAGAAAACCATCTCGTACGGGTACCGCCCAAAAGCGGCACCGGCACTCATTCGCAGAAGTGGTACGAACCCCCATTGAACGACTCGACAGCCACGTATGCCGCTCGGCCCCCGGCTTATGCAGCTTGTCGCAGCTCAGTGACGTCGACACCCAAGAGCGACTCCACTTGACCACACACGCGCTCGAATTGTTCCTCAGTCATGTGCGAGTACAGCGGTAATGCGAGCCCTTCGTACGCAGCTTTGGTGGTATTGGCAATGCGGGAGCTAACGCGGATCGGTACCCGTTGGAAGGCGGTCTGCATATGCACTGGCGGATAGAAATACCGTTTCGTCTGTATTCCCGCTTCCTTGAGGGCATAGTACAATTCATCTCGTGCCCGACGCGCTTTGTCAGAAACAAACAAGACGAAGTAATTACCGCTAGTGGTTCGATCTGCCGGCATCTCCTGCGCCCGGCACCCAGGAATTCTGCCAAGGCGCTCACGGTATGCGTCAATCCATTGCCGTCGCACCCTCACGAGCTGTTCTATATTCCGCAAAGACAACAACCCAACAGCAGCATTCACTTCTCCCATCCGCGCCGACAGGCCAAAGTACAACATATCTTCCCCGTTGGCGGGGTCCTTGCCGTAATCCCGCATCGATCGAAGTCGATCTGCGAGCAAGTTATCATTCGTCGTCACAATCCCACCTTCCATCGCCGTCACGACCTTAGTCGGACTCAAGGAGAACACCTCGCACGTACCGAACCCACCTGCCGTTACTCCTCGGTAAGTTGCGCCCAGTCCCTGCGCACTATCGAAATAGAGTGGCACGCCTTTGCGCGCACTGATGTCCGTCAGAGGTTCGATATCCGGCGGCAAGCCGTAGATGTACACTGGGCAAATCGCGACCGTCTTTGGCGTGATGTTTCGTTCAACATCTTCGGGGTCTAACGTACAGGTACCAGGCAAACAGTCGGTAAAAACCGGAATGAGTCCATTCCAAACCAAAGCTTGGGCAGTAGCGGTAAACGTGAACGACGGCACGATAACCTCGCTCCCAGGCGGCAAATTCATTGCTCGCGGGGCGAGCATGAGGCCCGCAGTGCACGACGAGAAGGCAATCGCATACCGCACCCCTGTGTACTGACACACTTCCTCTTCAAACGTACGAACCGTTGGACCGACGGTCACGATCCCAGACTCCCAACTGCTGCGAACGACACGTTCGATCTCCGCAAAGGAGGGGAGTGTTGGATGAATGATAGATAACGGTTGCTGTTGTCCTTGTGATTTTTCCATAGTTGCCCCCATACCCGTGATTTCTCGCAAAAGATGAAACGCTGATGGTTGATTGGCGCGTTACGCAGCACGTGCCGTCGTTTTCAGCATCGGCTTTGCTGGAACACCGACGACCGTCTCGCCGCGAAAAACAGATCTCGTCACGCACGCTCCTGCACCAATGGTGACATCATCCTCAATGATCAATGGTTCAGCTTCGGTACCGTTGATGATCACCGCGCCAGTCCCCACATAGACGCGCTTTCCCAATCTGACCTGTCCCGAGACATGCACCCCAGGCGCTAACGTGACATAGTCATCCATCACCACGTCGTGTCCGATCGTGCAATCAAGGTTAATCTGAACATGCTGCCCCAGCGTGATGTTCGTCGTAATGGTGCAACCTACACAAATCACCGTCCCTGTACCGATCGTCACCCAGCGACTATAGGCGGTGTGTGGATGAACGAGGGTCGCGACCGCAAACCCCCTGGCTACTGCCTTCTCCATCACCCGCTGGCGGAGGTGCGGTGCTCCAATGCCACCTATCACTAAAGCGTCAGGAAACCGCTCATAGGCAGTAACCAAACTCATCACTGGCACATCATTCAGCTTCCGCCCATACGCGGTGGCATTGTCGTCGATGAAGCCCACGACTTCATACCGTTGCACGTCGCTGCTGCATGACTCAGCAAGCCATGCCACTTCCCTGGCAAACCCGCCCGCGCCATAGATCACAATCTGTTTATTTTCGTTAGACATCAATTCCCCCCACACGCACCGTGACTTTCGCGCCCCCGTATGCCTTCTCTCGTCTTCTCTCGACATGGCGGTTGAGCGACCAGGAAGGTTTTGCACGAATACATCACTTTATGTTTGTATCGTTCAGGCGTTGGCCAGATAGAGAAAAGGAAGAATCCGACCCTGCTGAACATATCGACCGGCACGAGGACAACTTAGAGACCAACGTCTCTCACTCGTAGTTTCCGGTGGAAAAAACACGTAGGAAAAATGTGCCTAGAGAAAAGACTAACAGAATGAGGGCGCAAGAAAGCTCGCCTTTCCCGCCACGTCGTCCGACCGCACGGTACGGAAGATTGATACAGCAAAGCTGTCACGCTGAGTGCTAAATCGGACCATGAAAGATTGGTACACGAGTGCTGTCACCCTGAGTGCAACGAAGGGTGACAAAGCGTGAGTCCTAAGCTTTCGTGGACTGCTTTAGGAGTTTCCCTTGAACTCCTGCGCAGTCGCATGCCCAGGTTGGTTGATTCCCTCACGCTGGAATATTTTTGCTACTGTCAGACAGAGGATCTTTACATCGAGCCATAACGATCCGTGGTCGACGTACCAGACCTCCAAAGCAAACTTCTCAGGCCACGAGAGCGCATTACGTCCGTTTACCTGCGCCCAACCAGTTATGCCAGGCATGACCTCGTGTCGCCGCTTTTGCTCAGGGGTGTAACGATCAAGATATTGCATCAACAGCGGTCGTGGTCCGACAACGCTCATATCTCCAGTAAGCACGTTGAACAGTTCCGGCAGTTCGTCCAAACTGGTGCTGCGCAGAAGTCGACCAAACGCCGGGAGCCGCTCACTGTCAGGCAAAAGATTGCCCTGCGCGTCGCGCGTATCCGTCATAGTGCGAAACTTATAAATGGTAAAAGGTTTGCCATGCAGACCAGGGCGTTGCTGACAAAAGAGCACGGGGCTCCCAAGCTTAAACCGCACGAGGAGAGCAATCACGAGAAGGAGTGGGGAGAGGAGCACCAACGCTGGAACCGTAAGCGCTAGGTCAAATATCCTTTTGCTGAGGCGTCGTGAGCTGGATCTTCTGTCGTTCATCTGCGCAACGTCCTGCATAAGATTCACAAAATGTTCCGCTTGCCGCTGCCGATTGAAGTGCTCGACCACATACGTACGGGCGGAGGTGCCCATTGCGCGTGCTTGTGCCCGATTACGGCTCAGCGACAGGACTGCCTCGGCCAGCGCCGCAGCATTCCCAGGAGGAACAAATACCCCACCGTGCGCGGCGTCAATAACATCGCGAATGACACCATCGATGGCGAGCAGCGTTGGCCGTCCCGCCGCCATATAATCGAAGACTTTATTCGGATACGTTGTACGGAAAAGTTGGATATTTTGCAGAATCGCGATACAGGCGTCAGAGGCCGCAAGAACGGCAGGCATCTCCGACTTCGGTTGCGGTCCGGTAAAGAGAACATTGGACAGGCCCATCTGTTGCGCTTGCGCTTCAAGCGCAGCCCGTTCTTTACCATCACCCACGATTAAGAAACGAATATGATCGTCGTCGCGGAGCTGTTCTGCGGCCTGTAGCATCACCGGAATGTCGTTGGCGATCCCAAGTGCTCCGGCATACGTCACCACAAAACGATCTCCGAGTTGCCAACGTTGACGAATCGCGTTTCCGTCGGCCTCTGGGGTAAACATGTCAGGGTCGACACCATTGGGGATGAGACTGACTTTGCTTGCCGGAGTTCCCTTATTAATGAGGTATGCTCGATATGCAGGAGAATTCACTAACAAATGCGTTGCGCGGGCATACAGAAATCCTTCGAGCCAGCGCGACAGCGCAATGAGCAACGGATTTTTCAGCACCCCCATATCAATGGCAAACTCCGGCCAGAGATCACGTATCTCAAGGAGAAAGGGCTTGCGTCGCAGGAGGGCCACCAGCCAGGCTGACACCGCCTGAAAAATCGGCGGCGACGTGCCCATCACCACATCCACGGGTCCAGCTCGTAACCCAGCCCACACTGAGGTACACATAAAACTCACGAACGAGACAACTCGCCAAACAAAGCTGCGATGCAGTGCCGGATAGGTATAGGCACGCAACACCCGTACCCCGTTACAGTCCTGCTCGCTCACCAGCCCAGTTTTTTGTACTACGGACTGCCCAGAGAGGTAACTGATGTCACTGGCGACAATCGAGCACTGGTACCCATGCGCGCGCATCTGTTGTGCGAGTTCATAGTGGCGTGTTCCGCCAGGTTCTTGCGGTCCAACAAATGCTTGATGAATTAAGAGGACATGCATGAGTTCATCTCCAATCGGTCGTGCCACGCACCAGACACCAGAACGCTCGTCACCAGCGGATGTCGTCCGTCAGCCTCCACGCTTTGCTTCACAGTTGCGTGCCAGCGCTCGGTGCGAATCTCAAGGGTCGTTTCGTCCTGGCGAATCTCGCTCGGTTGTGGGCCAAACACTGTCCAACAAACGAGCGATGGAGCCGACGCACGCAGATCAACAGACAGAGCAGGCTCCCGATAATAATAGTATGGCGCCCGCCACCCGCGAGGACTTTCATGATCGGCGCGGACGAGTGACGCTCGCGCATTTTCCGCTAAGGTCATCATGCGCATATAGTACCTTCCGGCGAGCGTCATTACACTAAGCGATTTTCCTGCTTCGTTCCACTTATAGGGATAATCGGCCAATAACCAGTGTAACCGATATTGATGTGGGACTGCACTACGAAGCACATCGACCACTGCCCACCAGCCCTCCCCTAAGCGGAGAATGCCGCGACGGTACGACACCGGATCGGGAAGGCGTGCGTACCCATCATGTTCTCCTTCCCAATAGGTCAACGTCTTGCGCACCGACTGACCATAGCAACGCACGCGTCCATTCGCCCAGGGTAACCAGAGGAACTTATTGACGCGCTCCATCTGGTCAGCGCCATCGACTGTCACGGTATTGTGGTAGGCAGTGTGCGCGAACGGGTTATTCCACGGCACCGCGGCATTGTAGCTATAGGTTCCGGCATCACTCGCGATGTTTTGTCCGCGCCACCACAGGTCCAGATGCAACAGGTCTGCCTCTCCAGGTCGGTAGCGAAAGGGACCACAGCGAACAAACGCAAAGCTCTGTGGTGACCGTAACGTATAATACCCACTATCCGTTGCCTGGAGGTCCGTACGAGAGGGTACGACCAACGGCGCATTCAGTGCCTCTAGACCACACAGCCACAGCGACTCTTCATCCCATGCGCCACTTGGGTAACAGCGAGTTCCCTGCGTAATATAGTGTGCAGACTGGAGCACCGGGCGATAATCTTGATAGTCGCAATTCGTCAACGGTAATACCAAGGCGCCATCGTTGGCACCATAATTGGGCACCCGACCACTCACGTCGTCTTGTATTTGGTAGAGCCACGTGGTCGCTTTTCGTACTTGGTTATACACTTTTACGCTGAGGCGGTGCCCATACACCTCGCCCAGGCGTAAACTCCACAGGTAGTCGTGTAACATCACTCGATGATAATTCACTGAATGTTGCGAAAACGCGCCATCGCCGTCGATGAGCTTCTCGGCTTGCGTTTCCAATACCTGCCGTCCGCTGTCTTGCCACCCCTGCGCCGATGCAAATTCAGGAAAGAGCAGACCAATCGTCCATAACCCTGCCCCTTCACTAATGCCGTGGTTGTTGTTCTGGTTGAGTGCATAGGACAGGTTTGCTGCAATGCGCTGCCCTGAGACTGCAATCATCTGCGCCAGCATCACCGCACGCTGCGGAGTCGTTGCCTGCGCATCGAGAAAGCCATACAACCCGAAGCACCACTCCATAACGCGGAAGCTGATCTCTTGGCCGCACTTCCAGTTCACTCCCTGTTGGGGTGGATTGTGCTGTCGCCAGTCCTCAACAAGTTTCCAGAAGAGTTCGGCATAGCGCTCATCTCCCGTGCGCCAATAGGCACGGACGAGGGCGTATACGAAACTGAAGCGGTTCGGCTCCCAGATGAGTTTAATGTCGCCATCAGCAAAGTCATCGATATCACTCCAATGACGTTCCTGTCGCGGCACCTGTTGCGAATATGGATTGCGATGCCATTGCGGTGGGCAACCAATAACTACTGGCGTGCGTGAAAAATAGGTGAATACACCGTAAGAGAGTTTCTCAGCAGCGTGGACGACGCGTTTCCCTTCCTTACTCCCCTCCTTATCCCAGAGCTGCAGTGCAGCCTGGTACTGGGACCGATGTGCCGGAGCAAAGAAGAAGTGGGGACTGTGTTCGCGACGGTAAGCCAGGTAACGTTGCGGCTCAACAAGCACTGGATCACGAAGCATCTCTGAGAGCGGCTGTGCATCCCAGCTTGTCACCGGCAACTGATAGCGAAGCATACCGCTACGAACACGCAAGGCATAGCCAAGCCGATACAGAAGCCAGGTTGGACCAAAGGTTTTGCCCATTTGCAGGGCATTTCTCATCGCGTGAGTCATCATGTTACCAACGGAGTGTAGAATAGCGATTGAATGGGAGAGGATGGACAAGCGCGGGGTCGTGCTGAAACTCCTCAACCAGCGTCCGTCGTTTTGCTGCCAACTTCTTGTAGTAGGCATGCGTTTCGGCTTCCTCTGGTGGAACGGCCTGTGTGGAGCTAGTCATCGTCGAGGCGTTCTTCTTGAGCCCCGCATACGATAGTGCTGACGCTTCATAGTAGGAAAAGGCACGGAAGAGGAGGTTCGCTCTCGCCTTCTGGTCAGCGGTTTCTGCTTTGCTCATCATCGCTTCAAGCAAAGTCCGGCTGCGTACAATCTCATCTGTGATGAGGTCAAGATACTCGGGGCGACCAAAGAATAGATACTCATTGCGTCCAGCGGTAAACCAGGGCGAGGATACGATAGTCTGTGTCCAAAAGTTTTCCCACAATTGATAGTAGGCAACTAAGGCGGTGGCAGGAAACAACTTACCGCAATAGTGATTGACCGGAGTGGAGAGCCTCTGCACAAGAGCAGGGATGAGAGACGAGACCATTGTGTGCTGGCTTCGGTCTAAGTATCGAAGTCTGGTCGAAGAGCTGGATGAACGCGGGCGAC
>VGTJ01000021.1 GCA_016874775.1 Deltaproteobacteria bacterium | reverse complement strand
GGCCTACAGGTCTCCGACGATGAGTTTCAAGCGCTCAATATCAAACCCGGTAAGTTTCATGGCGATTGGAACTATACGCTTCTTCCTCGCTCTTAATCGGTAACTTAATTCTTGCCCATGCCTAACGCCGGGAGAGCGAAGTACCGAGCCTGAACGGCTTTCCCGACTTTACGCAATGTGTCTCGCGGCAAAATATTGGTTTCTTCATGCTGGGCGAGCATGGAAGAATACGCGTGGGTCAGACCTGCTTTGCTGACGCGATTGACTGCCAGGTTCGGGTGAACGATCTTCTCGCTCGGTAAATTGGCTTGCATTGAGTCAACCAAGCCTTGAATAAGAGAAGGGCCATACGTTTCTTGGCCGGTGTTCACGCGGGCAGCTAAAAACGTAATTCCTCCTTCTTCCAAGGATTCCCAACGAAACCCGGATTCGCAATACAGTTCACGGGCGTTGGTTGATTGCTGTAAGAACAAGCGATTGACAGATAGACTTGCACAGCCATGCACGAGAGCGGTAAGCAGCAAGAGAGAAACAGCAATCCCCTGCGTTCTCCCGAACGGCCAGTTCATGCCCCAGCACATGGTGGTCTCCTCTTTCCCCTTCATAACTTGCCCTCTTGGCAGGATATAGGAAATATAAGAGCACGTGCAAATGGCACAGTCACCCATTGGATGGATGAGCGAATCACTCTTTGAGTGCTGACACAACTCGACTGACCCAGGCGAATCCACCCAGTAGCTGCAGGGACATGCCAACCACGGTAGTGATCAGTACTATCCGTATCCAGGCCTCGCCTTTCTTGACGCCCCAGCGCGCACCAAGCCAGGCGCCACAGGCATTCGCAGCAGCGAGCAATAACCCAGTTCCCCAGACGACTTTATTGTCAGCGACAAATACAAGTAGTGCTATCGCTGTCGTGCAGAGCATGGCCGTAACTTTAACGCTATTGGCGAGCACCAGGTTCATACCGCCAAACAGGTTGAGGACCAGCAAGAAAAATAATCCAGCCGCAACTTGTAAAAACCCGCTGTAGACACCAATGAAAAAGAACACTGCCCACAAACCCCAGCTCTCACGGAATGTGTGCTGACGATTGGCAAATCTCGCATTGAGTTGCCGTTCGGCAAGGACTGGCCCGATCAAGAGGAGTAGGACGATACCAAGGATAGTGCGGAACTGGGTATCATCGAGCCGAATCGAAACGAGGGCTCCAAGAAAAGACCCGACGATCGTTGGGATCGCCAAGGAAAATGCCAGACGGTGATTCGTCACTTTGAGTTGATGATAGGTCGCAAGCGCGGCGATGTTTTGCACGACCACCGCCACGCGATTGGTGCCGTTGGCAATCCCCGGTGGGATGCCAATGAAAATCAATGCTGGCAGTGTCAGCATCGAACCGCCACCAGACACGGCGTTGATGAAGCCAGCAGCTAACCCACTGGCGATAAGCAGCACGATATGAAGAATGGAGTAATCGGTTGTGACCATTGGTTTTATCGTCTTCTGAAGACGGTATCCCACCTCTCTGGTCTAAATCAAACCACCCGAGGTTGGTACACTTTGGGTCGTCACCAGAGAGACCGTAGCGTGCGCCATGCGCACGGGAATCAACGCTGGCACGCGCATCGAGCGCACACCGCATGCTACCCCAACTGTACGAATGTTCCGTGGTCCGATGTAGCACTTCGGGCAAACGCAGACTGTTCATTTTGCTGCCTTTGCGACTATAGGGGATGGCCTGAGAAATAGCCAGGTTTGAGCATCGGGGAGACTGCGTCGGGGACGTTGACGCCACACGCTATCGATTCGCACGTCAGTGGCAAGCCTCGTACCGTGTCTCGCAAGTTCATGAGCGGTGGAATCGTAGGGCGCGTACCACGCGCCAGTCAGTTGGCGTGCTGCGCACGCCCGACAACTGCTCACGAAGTGATGAGACACGATACTAAATCGGACCGTGAAAGATTGGTATACGAGTGCTGTCACCCTGAGTGCAACGAAGGGTCGCTCTGGGAGATTCTTCGCTCCGCTCAGAATGACACGGTTTGGAGTCTGTAGTGTAACGTGTACGAATGTTCTCAGGTCTGATGTAGACAAAAGGGGTTGTTATTCTGACGCTGACTTTTGGCCTTCTGGACAACACCGGTGTTCCTGATCTTTGTCGAGCAACTCGATCTTAGGTTTCAGTTCACGTCTACGGATGGACCATCAAAAATGCTTTCGATAACGCCACTGGAATAAGAATAACTGACATCACAGTGAAGCTGCGGCTGCTATGAAAGGAAAAAGTCTAACGTGAGTAGGGTGCTAGCGACGATGCCAAATAGAATTGACGCCGTTCAGTCGTTGACCCCTGTGGGCACCGCTCCTATGATCGTGCGCCAAGGAGACTACGATGGAACCAGCGGTCATCTCACTCTACTTTGATTACAAAAGTCCATTTGCCTATCTCGCCAAGGATGAAGCCTACAAACTAGAGGATGAGTATCGAGTAAGGATCGACTGGCTTCCCTACATCCTCAATATCCCGGAGGCGCTCGGGGATCTCCAGACACGCACCGAGCAGCAATGGCGGAAGATCCGCTATTCCTACATGGATGTACGTCGCTGGGCGAACAAGAAGGGACTGGTGATTCGCGGACCACAGAAAATTTTCGATTCGTCGATTGCGGCGATCGGGGCGTTATACGCCCAGAAACAAGGAACATTTCGCGCCTATCATGATCGTGTCTACGAGTGCTTTTGGCGCCGCGAACTGGATATTGAAGATCAGCACGCGATTGTGACGGTGTTAGGCGAGGTCGGTGGGAGTCCTGACGGCTTTCTGAGATATCTTGATGAAGAGGGGCCACGCGAACTGGCAGCGATACAGCAACGTGCGGATAAAGACGAGGTATTTGGCGTGCCACTTTTCATTGTTGCAGGCGAGATGTTTTGGGGGCATGACCGGGTGCCGTTGGTGCGCGAGAAGTTGGAGACGATGGGATTGAAGAAGTAGGTGTGACACGGTGTTGTCTGTGATGTGGGATGAGAAGAAGAGGAGCAGAAGACAATGCAAATACTGTGGTATCTGATGGTATTACTCACGCCAGCGCTGGTCCTGGCGGCAGAGACGGGCAATGTCACTGACCGTTATTTCCTTAGCGGTGATGGTACGGTGTCATTGACCAATGCGAAAACCAATAGCTCAGCACAGGTGCGTTATCGTGCCTCAGACGGAACGTATCCGGCAGAAGCACGACAGCAGATTGATCGCTTGTTTGGTGTCACTGCTGACGATGAAAATCATATCTCGTTACGATTGATTTCAGCTCTCGATTTTATTGAAGATCGCTTTCATTTGCCGATCGTATTGATTTCTGGGTATCGCAGTCAGGAGTACAACGACAACCTGCGTGCGAAAGGCGGTGGCGCAGCGAAGGCGAGCCTCCATATCGAAGGGATGGCCGCAGATATAAAGGTGCGCAAGAATCTCGCCGCGAAAATCTGGGGCATTGTCAAAGACATGGGATGTTGCGGTATTGGTTTCTACGGTGGGGACTCGGTGCATATCGATACCGGCCCGGCGCGCTACTGGACCCAAGCGACCTCCAAAGTTCGCACCAACATCTCCGAAGACAACAAGAGCATCATGGTCCGTACAGACCAAGATATTTACCTGCCAGGTGAGAAAGTCGAGGTGAAGCTGGCGCGCATTACGGCCTATCCCGTGAGTGTGGTGCCGACATTCTCAGTTCATGGCAATGGTGGAGCGCCGCGTGAATTTGCTTTTGCAGGGAAAAACGGTGCGTGTGTGTCGGTGCGCGACGCCAACGAGCGAGCTTTTGTGTGGCATGTACCTGATGATCTTCCACCAGAAGGGCGAATTCAACTGCAGTTGCGGTTTTGTGACAAACAGTTTGCCACCATGCCAGATCAGATCATGTCGAACGTGATTGAAGTGCGATAGCGAAGGAGGGCGCAGTGTGCTGCGCCCCAACGATTGTCGCGAGTGGCTACTTCTTCCCTTTCCCCTGTCCCGCATCATACTCTTTGATCGCTTTCTCGATCGCGTGAGCGGTGGCCGAGACGTATTTGCCTCCAGCTTTGATGATCCGGTCGTACGAGGCTTGGGGTGGTGCGCTTTGCCCTTTGAAATGCGGCATGACGTACTGTGAGATGAGTTCATACGATCGCAGGGTCGCTTGCCAGTCGGCGAAGTCAGCACCGATGGTGAGATAGCACCCGAATCCTCCAGATTGTTTCTGAATGCGCTTGATCTGCGCAATGGCCATGTCTGGTGTGCCGATGACGCCAGCGCCGGTCTCGTTCATCTCTTTGACAATATCTTCGTAGGTTGTGGCACTCGACTGTCCCATCGGAAGAATATGGGAAAGATAGGTCATGACATTGAGAAAGCCGAAGCGACAATCTGCTAATGCCTGCTCCTTCGTCTCGGCGATATGCATTGGCCCTACCATACGCCAGTTGCGTCGGTCGACTGTTTGGCCATTCTTGGCCGCCTGCTCTTCGGCGACTTGCCAGTGATCGTGCAGCATTTGAAAGCCCAGCGGGTTGGTCGCGGCCAGGGAAAGAAGGCCCACACCAAAGCGGCCAGCCAGCGTCGCTCCGGCAGGGGAGATCGAGGCCGCTACGGCAATATCGAAGCGTGGATAAGAGTACGGACGTAACTGTAAGACGCCCTCATTGATGGTGAACCAATCGGTTTTGCGCGTAACGGTCTCGCCGTTGAGCAACGCCATGATCACTTCAAAGCTTTCCTGCATCATCCGACGTTGGTTGTCAGGTGCGATCCCAAGCATGATGGCGTCGGATGTCAGTTGGCCAGGTCCGACCCCGAACATCACCCGCCCACGTGTCAAGTGGTCGAGCAACACGAGGTTGTCAGCCACAAGTAACGGGTGGTGATAAGGAAGAGAAATAACGCCGGTCCCAAGCTTAATGTGCCGTGTCCGCTGTGAGACGACACCGATAAACACTTCCGGCGAGGCGATAGTTTCATAACCAGCCGAGTGATGCTCGCCAATCCAGGCTTCATCAAAGCCCAGGCGGTCAAGGTGTTCGATCAATTCGATATCACGTTGCAAGGTTAAGGTTGGATTCTGCCCTACGGGATGCATAGGTGGGAGGAAAACGCCGAAGCGTAATGGCCACTGTGTGTTCATGAGCTGGTAGTAGCTAGTCTTCTGTAGTGGGTCAAGATGTCGGTGGCACAGGTGCATAGCAAGATGCTGGCAACGGCAGCGTAGAAGCGTGTTCGCCCTTCGACACGCGCAGGATAGGATTTGACCAGCTCACGGTGAATGGCGGAGCTATTGGCGTTTTTGCGATGGCCCGTTCGTCCTGCGTTCAAGGCGGAGGTGCATAGCATACGTAAGCTAAAACGCCAGACACGGAGGAGGCGCCGAGGCTCACAAGAAAGAGCAACGTCCGTGGCTGATCATATAACCGCGGTGTTTGGGCAGCCGCAAACCATTGCTCTCCCATCACCGCCTTGATTGCCACCCTCATCTCACGAGGAAGTTTTTCCCAATTGATGTTGGAGTGGCCGACAAACGTATAGGGGTAATCGCTATAGGGATAATCCGGCCACAGCTGATAAATCTGGGCGTAGATTCTTGGGTCATTCTGAATATCGTCTGCCGTCGCTATTTTCCCCTCGTCCGTATGCCAGGCGAACGCATGATCGGCAGGAGAAGTCACGCGCCACGCACCATCATGATAGAACTCCACCATGGTGTGGCCATCGTTAGGAAACTGTTTTGCGCGGTGATACACCCGAATCGCATCTTGATAAGATTCAACCCACGAGAGGCTCTCTTGCTCCGCGACCTTGCCATCGAGCTGCAACTTCCGCGCCGGAATACCGAGTTCCCACAAGGCATTCAGGACAATCCTGGTCATAGTGCCACACGGCCCCTCTTTGTGCTGTCCGAGAAATCCATATGTTCCATAGCGTAGTGCCACGGCGGGGGTGACGTTGAAAAAAGAAAAGCTTTCCACTTGCGCGTACCAATCGACGTCCTGTTTCTGGAGGGCCCGATTCGTTCTTCTATACACCTCCTTGTCCAACGAGAGGGCAATCTCATCTGTTTGCGTCAGGTGCTTTCGCCACACTGCAGCGTAGATGAGGTTGCGAATATAGAAATTGTGTTCTCGAACTTTGCTCAAGAAAAATACCGACGCGAGGATCGAGAGAGAGAAAACAGTGAGTGAGAGACAAAAGAGAACGTGTCTGATTAGCGTGTACATGTTGGTCATGCCTTTGCGTTATCTATTGACCTCAATCGAGCCACAGAAGATTCGTACACTTCCCACGCATGATGAAATACCCCCTAGCCCCCCTTTGCAAAGGGGGGACTGAAAAATGCCCCCTTTGGCAAAAGGGGCCGCGCGCAGCGCGAGGGGATTTGTTGCCCGTGCTGTACTCATGTCGTGTGGACTGACTGAGCTCGCCGCTCGAAAGAAACACACGAGAACTCTCACTTCCCTCCTACTCTTGCTGGCAAGAGTGAGGACATCACAGTAATCTCATCAGCGGAAAATGCCCTCAGGACAAAAAGCCATATACCGTAACACCCAGCAGCGACTGGCACGACCATCCACAAATCGGTGTGAGAGTTCAGCAGGAGCCACACGATCACTCCCATACCTGCGGCGGCAACAGCGAACCGCCACGTCAAACGCCACACGTCTAAGCGAATGCCGTCACGTTGGAGGAAATACGCTAACATGCGGTTATGCAGAAACAGATTGCCAATCGTCGTAAGCGCCGCACCAAGGGGTCCAAGCAGAAAGATCACCAGGCAGCCGCTGACGATGCGCGTGCATGCGGTCACCAGCTGTACTTGCACATTGCGGTTTTGTTGATCACGGGCGACGAGAATCCGCCACAGCATACTATTCAAACAGGACACGGGAAGATTCCAGGCGAGAATTTGTAGCACGAGTACAGCAGGAAGAAATTCCTGACCAAAGACCAGCCGGATTATCGGTTCGGCTGCAACCGTCAAACCCACCGCAATGGGTAAGGAAAGGGCAAAGAGGTATTTCACTGACCGTTCCTGCAGGAGTTGGGCGTGCTGATCAGCCTGGTGATAGAAACGAGACATGACCGGAAACACGTTGGTCAGAAACGTTTCAGGGATGACTTGCCACAGATCAACCAACTTCAACGCCGCGCTATAGAAGCCAATGTGCGTTTCATTGCTGAACACTGAGAGTAAAAGAATTTCCGGACGGGAAAAGAACCCGGCCAGAAACGAGGATGCAGCGAACAAACGAATCTCGCGAAGCAATGCCACGCCGAAGGAGAGCTGAAACGAACCGCGCAGCGGTGCAATGTAACAAGACGTGAGTAGGAGGTAACAAAACATCATCACGTACCTGCTCGCGACAAACGCGGCAATGACGCTCACGACACCGTATCCTAGCAAGAGGAGCACAATGCTTGCCGTGAGACTCCCCACCGTGACGATAAGCGTCGTATACGTCTGAAATGCGACCCGTTGATGGGCCACGTAGACGGCTTCGTGAATGACATTCAACGTGCCGGGAATCACCGCGAGCAGCACAAGATACGAACCGGCGCGCAGTTCCGGCGAGTAGCCGAGATACGGCAAGATCAGCGCTGCCGCACTCATGACAACAAGGCCAGCAACGATCGCGACCGCACTCAAGTGCAGGACATATTGTTGCGTCTTGCTGCGGTCTTTGGCGACCTCACGAACGATAAAGCTTGACACACCGACTTCCGCAAGCAACGCCAACAACCCGTACAGTGCGAGAACGGCTGCATGGATACCGAGCCCGTGTGCATGCACGGTGCGTGAAAGCACAAAGACCAACACGATTGCCCCTGCTCGCTCCACCAACGTCGCTACCGCGAGGACCGCCGTATTCCTAGCAACTTTTTGTGACTCGTTCATAGCTGTACCGGTTAGAGACCGAGGAAATTGAGGGCTGAGCACAGAGTCAAGGTGAGCTGGGCGATGTCCTTTCGCGCCGCCAAGAGAACTTTCGGACTGATAGAGTGGAAGCGATCGAGGTGTAACATCTGTTCGAGTGAGGCCGCGATGCGGATGAGGGGACTGTTGCTTTTGCGTGAAAACGGAATCCAATTGTATCTCCGTATCGCGTGGATGGTGAATCTATGTTCAGGAAGCGATTGTAGGAGCTTTCGACAACTGACAATGGTCGAGACCAGGGAACTATTTGGGTCCCATACCCGCTTAAGTCCCCATTTGTAGCTGTGCAGGTTTTGCGCGTCGAAAATCACTGCGCCCCCTGGACGCAACACGCGATAGCATTCCGTCAGGAGTCTTTTATGGTCGACGTATTCCGCAGCTTGTAACGCTACGACACAATCGAAGCTATCAGCCGCGAAGGGGAGGTCGGCGACATCGCCACGGACGAGTGGTGTTCCCGGCAGTTGTTGTTGGAAGGCTGTGACCGCGACTGGCTCGATATCGAGTCCCATCATACGGAAGCCCAGGCGCGACAACGGCAACGTCATGCGTCCACTCCCACAGCCAACGTCAAGAATACGGCGTGGGGAAGTGGGGGTCGCGAGAAAATCGGAGATGAAGGCATACTCGTGCTGAAAGTGATAGCGCCCCATGCTGGTGTCACGAAATTGGTCCCAGAAAAACACGGAAGGGGCTGGGAGGGCTCCCGGTTCGACGCCAGTGTCTTGCGGAAAGGTCACGTTCAATATCTCCTTACAGGTGTTGGTGATGGTTTACTTGACAATTGTGTAATAGGCGCGCTTGGCAGTGGTGTAGAACGTTGACCCACGTGTCCGTGCGAAGCAGCGTTTGGCGAATTGCATGAGGGTGTTGGTGGCAGCCTCGTACATGTACTCTCGCCCGATGCGGTGACGATACGCTTGAAAATAGTGGTCGAGTTCTACGGCTGACTGGGCCCTGCCGTTATCGCCGTACTTGGTGACATAGAAGTTGAACTCTCCTTCGTACAACGAGTCCATATTGTGCAGTGTGGTCTTCATAAAATTGCCGATGAGCAAGTCGTCAAACGCTTCATATTCGATCGCTGTCATCAAGCTCTGGCGCGGGACCGCGAAGGTGATCCCTTTGTGCTGCGTGCCGCCGAGTGGAATGTAGTGATCTTTGCCTCCGACATGGAAATTGAGGAATGAGAGGAAGTGACGAATGCCATCCTTACGCGTGAAGTAGGTATCGAGTTTCGTGGTATCTTCTGTACTCAGTTCTTCACTCCAACTATCACCGTAAAATTCAGGCGGGTGCACGTCGACAACGTTGAGAGCCGGATTCACCTCCGTGACTTCCCCGCTGCGACAATCAATCGTGACAAAGGGTGGAATGAATGCGAGATCAGGATGGAATCCTTCGCGATATGCAGACAAGGGCGTCACATATTGGCTTGCCCACAACGAATCCTCACGTTGATATTGATGGAATGAGCTAAAAGGAATGACGTGATTGATGCGGAGCGACTTGGCCATCAACGATAACTGATCACCGAGGAGAAACTCATCGGCTGACAACGTCGGTACAAACTTGCCATCTTCACCATAGAAATTAATCATGTCGGCATCGCCGTAGCCCATGATGCTCAAAAGATACGAGTGCGGATATTGCGCAGCGATCCGACGGATGAGACGGGTACACCCACGACTCCCCGCATCGTTGCAATTGACGAACAGGCGTCCGTACGCCTCAACCAACAAAACCGCATCCTGGATGATCGTGGTGATGCAGAACACGCGCACGTGGTCAGAGAGGGTGATCCATTGGCGATCTGGGAGCACGAACACGTCATACCCCATAGTCGTCAAATCCTGCTGCATCCGGCTGCCCACATGATCAGGCAAAAGGATGGTCTTTCCCTTGAAGCGAGGAAGACTGTAGGCATTCAGATGGTCCGGGTGGCCATGTGAAAACCAGACGTATTTGGTAGAAAAAATGTCGTGTTTGATGTCAGCGGGGATGACGTGAGAGAGATTCCAACTGCCGAAGTAAGCGTGATCCTCTTCTCCCATCCACGGGTCAGTGACGAGAACAACGCTGTTGTCTCGTACGACCATGGTGGCATTGCCGATAGTGGTAACGCTGATCATAGTCCCTCTCTTCAGTCGATACCGATACGTGAGTCACTCACGATTGCATCATCGATGTAGATCGTATGTGTCGGCGGATCGGTGTGGCCTGAGTAGTTGTTGACCGTCCATTGTCTGGGGTATTCAACATTTGGGTAGCCGTATTCGGTCACGACGTCAGCCACATTCAAGATCCGGTGACCGTCTTGCCAACACGCGACGCGTCCGGTCTTTTGCCGGGACCAGCCGTAATAGCACTCTAAGTGAATCCATCGCTTGAGCGGGATGTTGGTCAAGGCTTGAGCGGCGACACCATTGCCCTTCGTCATGTATCCTCCGTCACTGCCAACGTAACTATACAAGTAGAAATACATGGTTCCGTCTGCACGGTTACCGACGTTGACAGAGTAGAGCGGGTCGCTCCAGGGAACACCATCTTGGCGAATAAAGGCTCGTTTCCATTGAAAAAGGTTCCAGTAGATGACTGGGCGCACGACCTGAGGAAAGTAAAACCACACACTGTAATACGCAGCATCAGGAAGCGTTGTCGGAGTGGTAGCAGTGCTTACTCTTGCCATTCTCACTCCTGGTTCCGGGTTCTTGGTGCCGTCCGCATTGGTAATCGAGAGTGCTACGCTGTAACGGCCCGAATGACTGAGGCTGTTGGTGATGCGAGCGTGGGCAGTCGAGCTAATCCAGATGCCGTTGTGTCCCCCGCTTTCCCACTGCGATAAATCTCCTTTTTCGTGGTCAGCTCGCCACAGGACGCGAGGAGTATGAGCAGAGTCGGCGGCGTCACCACAGGCAGGAACGAGCAGGCCGCACAGACCACAGAGCAGGAGCAGGACAACCGCACGTGAACGAAGGAAAAAAGAAAAGCTGCACCGCATATATACGTTTCCTCAATGAATTATTCCGCACATCGACAATGGCTCGGTAAAGACGCCCCGCCGGGCGTCTTTCCGCCACAGGGGTACAGTTCGTTCATCTACATTTGCAATGGCTGCCTATATGTCATCCCTCTCAGTACGCAGGTATTGTTCGTGGGCCTGGACTACTCCATACGGAAACGTGCGGTGGAGTTGCTTTGCCCGGCATTGTGGGAACGTGTCTCTTTCTCGCTACGTGTGAGTCCTGTATGCGACTGACCGCGGTGAGCAACCCAGCAATCAACCACACCATCTGTATAGAAGGACGGGTATTGCTGGAGAACGGCTCGACAAGCATCTGGAACATAACCCCAATTAAGGCGGTCGAAAGCCCAAGGGCAGTAAGCGCCAGAAAACGATCCTCATTGCGCTTCCACGTATGCCAGCCGCGGCGGATGGTGGCGAGCAGGAACCAGAGAAACGTTCCCAAGCCGAGGAGTCCAGTCTCAGCTCCAACTAGCAGATACTTATTGTGAATTCTGGCCACCCACATATCGGTAAGATACCAAGGGATATACTGCGACATCAGAAGCGGGGAGTTGTTAGCGCCAACGCCAAAGACAGGATGCTCCAGGATGATGCGTAAGGCCACCTGAATGAGTGGGATACGTGAATAGGAGGAACCATGATCGTCTGCGGTGAAGCGGGCGAGAATAACGCTAGACGAGGCTGCGATAACAACAAGTGCTACCCCCGTAAGAATGATAAGGAGTGGTGGGGGCAGCCATCCACGCTGCCAGAGCGCCCGAAGCAAAAGAAAGGTGGCGATGAGGAGAGCGAGCCAACCTCCGCGCGATAATGTGAACAGGAGCGCCACCGTCCCTAGCCCGGCGCCAAGGAAAGCTAAGCCTTTGACCGCGACGCCCGCCCGTGTCCACAGGGTACTCAGGGCGGCTGGGATGATCAACACCATATAGGTTGCCGCAATGTTGGGATGTCCAAGCGTTCCACCAGTCCGTTGGCCTGCTTCTAAATCTGGATAGTTCGAGCTAATGCCAGCAAATGAGAACCCGTGCCCTACGATCTTGGTTACGATCATGATCACGCTCTCGCAGGTCAACCCGACCAGCAGTGCCGTCACGATAAAGAAAACCTCCTGGCGGGTGTGCACCGTCCCGACTAGATAGCGGAACAAGAAAAACATCTGGAGGAGGAGGAACAACTCATAGGCGGTGAATATGGGGCGAGACGCGCCTATCACTGAGAGTCCTATGCACATGAGATAGGCGAGCGCCGGGCGACTGACATGATCGTGTACCTGCGACGCGTAGCGTTGGCGCGTAACCGCCTCAGTGAGCCACAGGCTGTACAAACCGATAAGGGCGAGGGTGGTGGCGGACACTGACCAGCCAGTGAGAATTCCCATCGCTCCGAATTCTGGCTGGTGACCAAGCTCGATATCTAAGCGCAGCGGCAAGTCCAGCATGATGACAATGAGCAACAGTTTCCGCACGGTCCCAGCGATCATGGCGATAAATGGAGCGAGCATTGCTGCGATGACGAGCGGAGTCCAAGCCCGTGGTAAGGACAGGGCTGCAACCGTGCAGTATCCGAGAGCGACGCCGAGCCCGCCCACAACCAGCAACGACGAGAGCGATTCCCAGCGGAGTTGAAGGCTGAGCCTCTGTTGCAGCATGGCGATCCTCATCGTTGTTCCCATGATCCTATGCAAAGAACCGATAGAGAACCTCTCCCGCACGGTCGGTGATATGATCCGGAACTGTCGTGTCGGTAAAAAGTTCGGTCAGTTGCGGGAGCAGGCTGCGCGCCTGTTGTTCATACGGCAACGGTAGGTGTTCGGGGACATGGCGAAGAAAGGAGATGGTTTTCTCTTCGGTAGCGAATTTTCGTTTGAAGCTGATCAACCCTTCCTGATCCCAATCGCTGAGGCCGAAATCGAGAGCCGTCAATCCCGCGGCTTTCCCGTATTGTATGCCTTCCCAAATCAGGAGTTCGCTCATGCCAAGGTGGAGATAGGCCGGATCCGTGGCGCTGAACTTGTAGTAGAGCGTATCTTTCCACACCAGGAATACCACGCTGCCAATGATCTTCTCTTGGTAGTAGGCGAGAAATAACACTCCCTGTGACAACGCGAGAAAGTGGCGCCAAATGTTGGCGAAAAACCCGTATGGCTGTGCCAGGAGGCGATATTTCTGCTTGCGGATACCTCGATGCAAGGTGAAGAATTCCCGCATCTCTTCTTCTCGCTCTGCCCGACGAATGGTAACCCCTTCACGCTGTGCCCGGCGAATTCGCCATCGGCAGGAGTTCGGCAGTCGCCGCAATTGCGCTTCGCTATCAGGGCGGAGATCCAATCCATGCCAGCGTGCCTGTTTGGCCACGGTAAACCGCGTATCCGTCAGCGGCACCATATTGTGTAAGCAACGGACCAGCACTGGGCATTGCTCACGAAGTAAGTGGGTACTCAAACTATGCCAGGTTTCACTGTCGGGAGTGATGGGATCACATAAATCGGAAAAGGGGAGAGTCACAATGCGTTTCCCAGTCATGTCGGTAATGCCAACAAAAGGAATCCCTGCAATCGCCTGCTCACGGCTATCAAGTACGACATGAGCACCGATGTCCCAACCATAGGTATCGGCGAGCACGTGCAGCCACGCTGGTGCGTGAAACACGCTGCTCTGCTGGCGCTCAACGAGCTGTTGCCACCGGGGGGCAGTGCATGGATCAATAGTCACAAGGTGGAGTGCGTGGTTCGATGTTACAGACTGCGTTTTGCCATTGTCACTGGCAAAGCAAAAATCATCAGAGACAGAACTCTTCATAGCGTACACATGCCTCTCAGTTTTCTCTTACGACTACCGGTGTTGCTGGAGACGAGACCTCCAGCCGAGGGAAGAGGGCGCCATAGACCGCCAGGAGGGGAGGAATCGAATGTTTCCAGGCTAGAGCGTTCTCAACCCGATTATGCCCCGCGGTGCCCAGCTGGTGACAACGCGCCGGGTCATCCATCAGATGTGCCAGCGCACGCGCAAATGCGAGTTCATCATTACCGGGAACGTAGATTGCTGCATCTTGGGCACTCGCGCGATGCTCGGGCAGATCAAACGCAACGATTGGTTTGGCCATCGCCATATATTCCATGATCTTGATCATGGTTGAGCGATCGTTATACGGATTCGACGGTTCCGGTGCGACACAAATATCTGCGGTTGAGAGATAGCGCGGAACTTCACCGGGCTCGACCCAGCCGGTAAAGTGCACGTATTCGGTGAGCTGTAATTGCGCGGCAAGCGACTGTAACTCGGTGAGCGCATCACCGTTGCCGACCAAGACACAGAAAAAGTCGCGGCGCCCAAGAGTGGTTACCAGGTGGGAGAGCGCACGGAAGAGGTAGTCGACACCATCCTGCACTCCCATCGTTCCGGCATAGCCGATAATGATTGGGGCTTTCTGGCGCAGTTCACTAATGGGTGCGGTTGGTTGCAGGCGGTTGAGGGCGGGGCCATTACGGACGACTGTGATGCGCGCGACTGGAATCTGGTGCCGCTGCACTGCTAAGGCTTTATACGATTCGTTGGTAGCAATGGTGTGGTCCGCCAAGCGATAGGAGAGTCGTTCACATGCAAACAACAGCTTTCGTAACAGAGGCTTCCCCTCGCCTGGAAATCGGGCATCGTACATTTCCGGTGACAGGTCGTGATGATCGAAGACGAACCGCCTACCAAACAGTTTGTAAAGGGCGGCAATGAAGACGAACGTATCTGGCGGGTTATGGGCGTGAATAACATCGAATCCGTGCCGCAGAAAAACCCACAAGGAAATCAACAACGCTGCCGTCATGGCACAGCCGTATTCGAGTACATACCCCAAGAGGCCATTGGCTCCTGGGGGCATCGGGAAACGATAGACACGAACGCCATGGACGGTTTCGCACCACGACTGTCCTGAGCCTGCTGGAGAGATGACCGATACTGTATACCCTTCAGCCACGAGCGCTTGTGCTTCCTGGCGAACGCGGCTGTCTTGTGGATATGGATGGTTTTCCAATAACATTAAAATGTGTGGACGAGATGCTCGGTACATGTCTTACTCACGTGTCGAGAAACAATTGGTGCCAGAGTTCAACGTTCACGAGCGCCCAAATCAGCGTTCCGTGATCGGCCATACCACTGTCATGTTCGACTAAGACCTGCTCGACGGCTTGGGGTTGAAACAGCCCGCGTCGTTTGACCGTGCCAGAGGCAAGCAGGTCATGAACAAATGGACGTGCGGTCGTGCGAAACCATTGCGCAAACGGAACCGGAAATCCTTGCTTCTTGCGGTCAATGATGGCAGGTGGGAGCCACTGGCGACTGACTTTTTTCAACAAGTACTTCCGTGTCAAGCGATTGAGTTTGAGGTGAGAGGGGAGGGTGGCAGCAAACTCTACCAATTTGTGATCGAGGAGGGGAACCCGGGCCTCGACCGACACCGCCATACTGGTCTTGTCACCACGTGCCAAGAGATCGTCAGGCAGCCAGAGTTTGGTGTCGACGTACAGCATCCGGCTCAGCGGATCGGGTGCCGCGGTTTGGGCGAGATGGTAGGCGAAGACCTCCTCTGCGGAGTGTTGTTGTAACGTGTGTTGGAGTTCTGGCGTGAGCAATGCAGCCTTCGTTTCTGCTGGACATAGGGGAAACCATCTCACTAGACGTGAAGACTCTTCGGATTGGCACAGTGCTTGGAGAGCCAACTTCGGCCGCCTCAGTCCTGGCAGTTGATTGCTGATTGACAAAGCCATTGCTCGTGCCGGTCGTGGGAGAACCTGGCACAACGGGGAAAATCGTTCGCCAGCGTAACGGGCATAGCCGGCGAAGAGTTCGTCTCCGCCTTCCCCAGTCAACACCATCTTGACATGGTGGGAGGCCAGCTCGGCGACCATGTAGTTGGCGAGTGTTGCTTCATCTGCGATAGGCTGGTCGAGGTGCCACACGACCTTTTTGCTGAGGTCGATGAGATGGTGTGGGTTGATCATCACTTCGTGATGGTCGGTGTGAAATTGCTTTGCTACCATCCGGGCGTACGGTAGTTCACTTTCAGTGCTCCCCTCGCGAGTAAAACCCACGGAGAAGGTTTTCACTGGTTGGTTCAGCAGTTGGCTCATTAATGCCACAATGGTGCTGGAATCGAGCCCACCGCTGAGAAATGCGCCAAAGGGAACATCACTCATCAGATGTGACTGCACGCATTCGCGGAGCAGTTCGCTCAGTTGCTCAGCGTAGACGTCTTCACTCTGGTGCCCATTGCCATTGGCAGGAAATTGGACATCCCAATACCGACGTTCAGTGACGCCAGCGGCGTCGCACAGGAGCAAGTGGCCAGGAGGAAGCGCACGAATGCCGGCAAACATGGTCTGCGGGGCGGGGACGTATTTCAAAGTGAGAAAGTTGTTGAGTGCGTCAAGCTGGAGTCGTGCATGGACACGGGGATGCTGCAATAGCGCTTTGACCTCAGAGGCAAAGACGATTTCTCCCATCGGTTGGGTGTAGTAGAGTGGCTTGATACCGAGACGATCCCGCGCCAACAATACGCGCTGACGACGCGCATCCCATACCGCGAACGCGAACATCCCCCGCAGGTGGTGCACGCAATCTTCGCCGAAGTCTTCATAGAGATGCACGATGACTTCGGTATCGCTGTTCGTCGCGAGCGTATGGCCGCGCTGGAGCAGTCGCTCGCTCAGTTGGCGATAATTGTAGATTTCCCCGTTAAAGACGACGACGACACTTTTATCTTCGTTGAAGATCGGTTGCTGGCCAGTACTCAGATCAATAATGCTGAGCCGCTGCATTCCCATCGCCAGCGTTGCCGTACTATGGATGCCTTGATCGTCCGGTCCACGATGGTGGATCGCCGAGAGCATCGCCTGCAGGGATTGCGTATCGGTAGGGTGTCCGCGATAGTTGTACATTCCAGCGATTCCACACATGATCTGATCCTGTGTTGCTTTCTAGTTGGTCGACATTTTCTGTTCTTGCACAGTTGTTACGGCAGGAAGTGTCTCGTGATAGGCTGCAGTTTGGGATTGATGGGGATTGGCCAGCCTGGACAGAATCTGTGCGGTCCGTGCCACATTACGTGGAGAAAACACCTCTTCCGCTATCTGGCGGTTAGTCTTTCCTAACCGCTCTCGTAGTGAGGCCGATTGATAGGCCTGTCGGATCGCCTGCGCGAGTCCTTCGACATCATTCTCGTCGACGACGATATCTTTGATAATACGCGGGATCTCGACGTGCCGGGTGGTAATGACGGGCTTGCCAAAGGCCATTGCTTCAATAAGGACGTTAGGGAAGCCTTCCGCGACGCCACTCTTCTCCGTACGACACGGGAGGCAGAACACGTCACATGCGCGATACACTGCCTTGAGCGCATTGCCGCTCAAAGGGCCGAAGAACGCGACGTGTCGATCAATACCGAGCTGTGTCGCTAGTGCACGCACGTCAACTGGAGCCTCTGCGCCTTCTCCACCAACGACCCAGACCTCGATGTCTTCCTGGTTTACGTGTGTGAGAGCCTTGAACAGTACCTCATGTCCCTTGCGTTCGACGAAAAAGCCGACGATGAGAATGACAAACTTCTTGTTCGGACGGTAGTCTTCGATATCAACGCTATAGCGGACGACTTCGACGCGTGTCGGTGCGACCTGGTAGTGGGTCGCGAGGTATTCACGGTTGTACTCCGTCGGGACAATAACCTGATCACAGACGGCTAACGCTCGCTCAAAGAGTCGTGGATTGGGATTGTCATAGAGTTCATAGGCATGGATGGTCACGGCGAGGGGTTTGTGGAGGATGCGTTTGCAGAAATAGCCGACGAAGAATTTCCGGTCGCCAAAGGTGGCATAGATCAGGTCGATGTCAGCCATCGTCCGCGAGAAGTACCACGCCAGCGCAAAGTCTATGACTGCACCGACCGCCACCGCTTCCCATAGTAATGACATGTAACGGAAGGGAGAGTGTACGAGAAAGTAGGGTTGCCACAGGAGCACGGCAAACAGATTCCAGCGTTGGAGGTCCCGTTCGTCTCTCGCGGTGTACAGACCTTTTCCATACTTGGTGGGAAAGAGGCGAATCGAGACCCCTTGTGCACTGAGGAGGCACAGCTCACGATAAATGAAATGCTCTAAGCCTTTCTTCATGGAAGCAATAGCGGCAATACGCATGAAACCTCGATTCGTAACCGATACGAAAATTCACTCTTTGAGAGGAACGTTTGTTACATCCATACCGTGCGCTCGTGCAGGGCAGATGATGGTTGAGAAGGGGAAGCGCGTTGAATGACATCGAAGCGATTCGGATACTGAGTCGGACTGACTGGTTGTAAGAAAAACCCGCGAAGGGTGCCATCAACGATGATCAGACGGTGCACCACGCTAAAAAGCATGCGATACAGGCTCCGTTTACGCAGCGCATCGCCAACAATGGTGACAGCACAGAGGAGCAACCAGAGGCCAAACCATATCCACTGGCGATGCCAGTACGACCACAAGAAGCTACCGAGGCCAACGGCGAGGCCGACAAGCGGAAGACAGACATAGCCGCGCTCTTTGATGTACGTCCACAGCAGCGTACTGCCCAAGTGGTAGCGGAGGACCTGCCCATCACCCAAATAGAGATTGCGCCGCCAGCGAGCGATCAGCGTAGAGAGTGCACCTTCTGGATTCGAGTAATGATAGGCAATGGGATAATGCAGGTCCACGATTCGGTAGCCAGCGTGGCGAATGCGCAAACACAGCTCTGGTTCTTCTTCCGAACGCAGATATGGGTTAAACGGACCAACTTCAGCTAAGACCGACCGTCGATACAACGCTGCTCCGGCACAGGCGGGAATAGTGCTGGCTGCTCCCGTCTCAGGTGGCAGTGGCGGCTTCTCGTATGCTTGCGCTGTCGGCAAGAGGTCGAGCGTCTGACCAGTGACGACCGCAACCTCAGGAGAGGTTGCCAAAATGTGGAATGCCTGCTCTAGCCATCCGGAGCAGAGTTCCATATCTCCGTCCAGGAATAACACGAAGTTACCAGTCGTATGTTGATAGCCGACGTAACGCCCTGCCGCAGGAGAAAGATGCTGGTCTGATCGCAAGCGGAGAATGGTGATGGCATACGCGCTTGCTTGTGCCACGGTGTCATCAGTCGATGCGGAGTCAACCAAGATAACCTCGCGTGATGACACACGAGTCGTCTCACGCAGGACCGATTCAATCAAGCGCTTCACATTCCACGCCTGGTTTTTGCTAATGAGGACGACTGAAAGTTCGGGCATGAGCACGTCTTCCTATAAACGGGTTATGCGGCCTGCTGGTACATGCCGATGGCGCCGGTGACGCGTCGAATAGCACTATCGGTGAGTTCTGGATACATTGGTAACGAGAGGATCTCAGCCGCATACTGCTCGGTCACGGGAAAATCTCCCATGTGGTACCCAAGGTTTTGATATGCTTCCTGCAAGTGGATCGGTACGGGATAGTGAATTCCAGTACTGACGCCACAAGTCGTGAGATGCGATTGGAGGTGCTCTCGTTCAGGGCTACGCACGACATACAGATGCCAGACCGGCTCCGCATGGAGTGGCACCTTCGGGAGGACGAGTCCACTGCCGACCAGCAACTGTGAATATTGCTCCGCATGGTGGCGCCGGGCCGCATTCCAGCCATCCAAGTGTTTCAGTTTGACCCGCAGCACCGCGGCTTGGAGGGTATCGAGACGCCGGTTAAAGCCTTGCATCGTGTGGTGATACTTTTTTTGCTGCCCGTAATCGCGCAGCATACGAATGGTGGTATTCGTTCGTTCATCACTCGTGACGACGATTCCACCATCGCCATAGGCGCCCAAGTTTTTGGCAGGATAGAAGCTAAAGGCGGCTGCGTGTCCAAGTGACCCCGCACGACGGCCTTTATACCGTGCCCCATGGGCTTGGCAGGCGTCTTCGATAACGACGAGATGATGGCGTCGCGCAACGGCCATAACGACATCCATATCTGCGGGCCGTCCGTAGAGGTGCACGGGAACAATCGCTTTGGTGCGCGGCTAGATGTTTTGCTCAAGCTGCATCACATCGAGTGTATACGTTTGCGGATCGGCATCGACGAGCACCGGCGTTGCGCCGCTGTAGGAGATTGCAAGTGCCGTGGCGATGAACGTATTGGCGACAGTGATGACCTCATCGCCCGGCCCAATATCATAGGCGCGGAGGGCCAGTTCGAGCGCAGAGGTCCCAGAATCCACCCCAATCGCGTAACGGGTTTCACAATACGCGGCAAATTCTTCTTCGAATTGTGCGACATCGCGCCCTAGGATGAAGTCGGTCTGCTGTAGGACCTTGCTCATGGCGAGAGAGACTTCAGCCTCGAGTGTGTGATACTGCGCGCGAAGATCAACGAAGGGCACTTGCGGTAAAGCTGTCTGAACGGACATCGAATTTCTCCTCCTCCTGTACAACGACTGGGGTACCGTAGTCTCGCAGTGAGCGATCGATTGCGGTCATGACCCGAACCACATCTCGACCAGCCCAGGCATCGGTACGCGGGGACCGCCCGGTTTGTATGCATTCAATGAAATGGGCACACTGATTCTTCAACGGTTCACTGACATCGACTCGCGGGCTGATGATGTCGCCATCGCGCACCTGCAGCTGATACTCGCCAAACGTTGCGGTCTCGGGCTCGATTAACGAGACCCCTTTGTCAAACACGCGAACGCGTTCCAACGGGTTGAAGTCGTTGAAGACGACGCGTTTGTTACTTCCCACCACGACAACTTCGCGTACTTTGTCAGCATCGGCCCAACTCACATGGATGTGGCACACGGTATCCGCTTTGTAGCCGAGTGAAATGAATCCCACGTCTTCGCGCTGATTGCCTAAGACGCGCGCCCCGACCGCACTCACCCAGGATGGTGTGGCGTCGAGCAAGTAGTTGAAAATAGAGACATCGTGGGGGGCGAGATCCCACAGCGCATTCACATCTTGGCGGATCGGCCCCATGTTCGTCCGTCGTGCATAGAGGTAGTACACTTTGCCGACGTCTCCGCGAGTGATGTATTCTTTGACTTTCTCAATGGCCGGGTTGAAGAGGAAAATATGGCCAACCATCAGCTGCAGTCGGTGGCGCTGCGCTAAGGTGATCAGCTCTTCGGCATCACTGACTTCTGTGGTAATCGGTTTTTCTACTAAGATATGCTTACGCGCGGCGATGCAACGTTGCGCAACTGCGTAATGCGTAGTTGCTGGAGTGCAAATGACCGCAGCCGTCACCCCTTTGGTTTGCAGGGCAGTATCGATATCAGTCGTGCACTGAATATCGGGAAACCGACGGTGAATTTCCTGAAGTCGTTCCTGCCGTGCGTCGCAGACCACGACTGCGTGTGATTGTGGCAGTTCGTTAAAAACCCGCAGGTAATTGATCCCCCAATACCCGCAACCAATAAGCGCGACACCAACTTTTTCTTCCATGATTCATACCTTCACTGATAGATTGACAATGAGAAAAAACACTAATTCGCTCCACGTTGAGAGAGGATCGCCGGAATTGTCAGCGTCAGGAGTTTCAGATCAAGCCACAAGGATTGCGAGCGAATGTATTCAAGGTCCATTGTGACCATGGTCTCAAACGGAACCTGCCCACGACCGTAGACTTGCCACCAGCCAGTGATGCCAGGTAAGGCGGTGAGGCGTTGCCAGTGGCGCGGCTCGTACCGTGCTGCTTCGTATGTGGGTACAGGACGTGGGCCAACCAGACTCATGTCTCCTTTCAAGACATTGAAGAGTTGCGGCAGTTCGTCGAGGCTGGTTTTTCGTAGTATGTGTCCAACACGAGTGACGCGGGGGTCGTTGACGAGCTTAACGGTGTTTTCCTTTGTCTCCTCGAGATGTCCATCAACGAAGGCTGCCACTTGCGCCTGATGCATTGATTGATCTGCACCATGAACCATCGAGCGGAACTTGTAGAATGGAAACGTGACGACTTCCCATTGCATGCGACCGTTGTGAACGCACCGCCGCGCCCCGACCCGCTCTTGGATAAACAACACCGGACCTGGGCTGTCGAACTTGATGAGGACCGCAATGAGGAGCATCAAGGGCAAGAGGAAGAGGATCAGCATGGCAGCGAAGAGTATGTCGAAGAGCCGTTTGCAGAGACAATAGAAAGAGTGTTGCCCTGCTCTTGGGCAAGGAAGGAAAGATTCCGCCCATCGCCCTGTGAGCGGCTGGCTGCTTCAGATTTCCATCGCTTTTGTTCCTCCATCCACGTTCATGGGCGGAGATTCAGATCGGATTTATTCTGAACCTCATCCCTGCTCATCCTTTACAGTTGACTCTCTCCCTGCTCGGGTATAGCCTGAAAAAAGCAAGGGGGTGGACGTACTTCACCAGGACATGCTGGTAAGTTCACGCCAGCAGATTGCTGTAGTATCCAGACTTCTCTGTACTCCGGACCATCGCCAAATGTTCGACGGCGTACAGAAAACGCGACACCCCGTTGCTGCCTTCAAGCCGCTTTATTTCGTAACTTCTTCCTTCTCTTGGATTGTCTCCTTTGACATCTGTACATCAGGGACATTATTTCTTCCCCATTGACGCAAGAGTGTTGGCCTTTGCGCTGGTTCTTTTGCTCGTTGGCGGCTCTCCCGATACGCCTGGTAGTAAGGCGTAGCTTCTTCTGGTTGCAGCCGTACTTTGTTCAATACCACCCCGAGCAGCTGTGCTTGTGGATAGGACAAGCGCAGCTGTGCCTCTTTGACCTTTGGGTAGGCGGTCTGCTCACTATCGACAACCAACACAACTCCATCCACCATGGTTGAAAGAATTTCTGCGTCACTTACGGGGAGGACTGGAGGAGTATCGATCACCAGGTAATCGTAAAAACTGCGCAAAAACATCAGAGCTGCGTGCATCTTTTTTGAACTGAGGAGATCGGAGGGGCTTGGGGGAAACGAACCACTGGCGAGAAAGAATAATCGCTCAGTAGCGGTTGGTTGGATGACCCTCGCCAACTCCAACTGTCCCACGAGAAACTCAGTGAGCCCAGTATCATTTTGCGCTTTCAACATCGTATGACAGTTTGGACTGCGGAGGTCGGCATCGATAAGCAATACCCGCGCTCCCATTTCCGCTAAAGCGATTGCGGTGTGCACTGCGGTCACTGTTTTCCCTTCGCCGCTCGTAGCACTGGTGAACAAGATGGTCCGAGGTGGTCCGACTGGACGAGAGAGAAGCAATGCTGTGCGGAGCTTACGATAGGCTTCAAGCGCAACAAGCGGTGGGCGAGCAGGAAGAGAAGGACGAAGCGACGACTGCGGACTACTCAGGGAAGGCTGGGGAGCGGGATGTCCGAGTGTGGGAAGCGTAGGTAACGGTGTGGGCGTGAAGCCGGGGACTAACGCGAGCGTAGGTAACTGGAGATGTCGTTCGACTTCTGTTGGGGTTTTCAGGGTATTGTCGCAGTAGGCAAAGAAGAAAGCTGCGCCTACGCCACCGACAAGGCCGACGAGTGTACTGAGCAACAGGGCAAGCGCGGCTTGTGGCTTCGCAGGCTTTTGCGGGGGAATAGCGGGATCGACCACTGAGGTATTCGACGTCTGTACGTGTGTGGTCACTCCCATCTCCGCCAGACGTCGGAGCACACTCTCATAGAGTTGACGGTTGGTATCAACTTCGCGCGCGAGAATCGAATAGGTAACCGAGGCATCTTTCAGTTTGAGCGCGGCTTCTTTTTGCTCATCGACTTTTCGCCGCAGTTCGGTTTCCTTTGCTTTTGCCGTGCGGTAAGCGGTCTCAAGCCCTTTGCTGATTTTACGCGCCTCTTCGTTCAGTCGATACTGTGCTTCCGCTACTTGAGCTTTAAGCTTATCAAGTCGTGGATACCCAGGTTTGAACTCAACGGCTAATGCGGCGTACTCTGCTTGCGCTCGTGCGAGCTGCTCCTTCAACCCTTACATGAGTGGGTTTGTAGTAACAGGAGAAACATGTTCGTAGGACCCAGAGAGCAAAAATTGCACTTGCGCTTCAAGTGCGACCCGATCTGCCTCAGCTTCGGTGAGAATTTTGTTCAGATCTACCAGGCGGTTCACGACAATGTTCTCTTTATCGTCGAGAGAAATAATTTGCTGCTCTCTCCGGTAGGCATTTAACGCGGACTCAGACTGCTCGATCCGTTCTTTCAAATCGCCTAACTTTTCTTCGAGAAACCGGCTGACTTGTTCGTCGGCTTGCGTGCGCAGTTCTACTCCCTGGCGAATATAGGCATTGGCGTGCGCATTCGCGACCTGGGCAGCAAGTCGTGGATCTGGTGAGCTGAAGGCGATCTTTGTTAAGCGAGTGCCGGTCACTGGGTGAATCTCCAATCGCTGCAGATAGGTGTCTACAGTACGATAGAGAACTTGTTGTGATGTTTCTTCCTCGACCAGGCGTGAAGGCGAGATCAACGCTTTGAGTTGTGCCAGCACCGCTCGCACCGAAACCCAGCGCTCTTTGGTTTGCGCAATACGCTGCTCATCGAGACCGTGTTCGCGGATGACACGGCCAGCAAGCGTCTGACTGCGCAGAATCTCGTACTGGGTCTTGTAGTAGTCGTACTCCTCTGGTCCCAAAGGTTGGGCTAACACATCGCGAAGATTAAGGACATTTGGGATCTGCGGCTCAATTAACAAGGTCGTCTCTGCAACAAAGGTGGGCGTCGTCGTAGCCAGATAGATTACGGTAGTACCGACCGTCGCAAGTAGAAGAGTGGTCACTACACCAATGCGTTTTCTGATGAGCTGCCAGTAGTCGCGCAGGTGCGTTGCTTCTTCTTCCCACTCGCGGCTCTGGAGGCGTGGTACCCCAGACTGTGAAGCGATAGGAGCCTGGCGAACGTAAGAGGAAAGGTGATCTTTCATACCGCACTACGTATTGACGCACGCTGTTAATAGCTGCGGAACGTTGCTCCCACATGCAACACTGACGTCATGAAACTATAGATGCCGTACGGAATTAACTTGGAGGAAGAAGAAGATACTTCAACAACATCTCCGTCCTGAACGGTAATATCCGGACTTTCTCCCAGCTTCACTTTTTCTAAGTCAGCTATGAGGAGCATTTTCTCGTCGGTTCTGCCGGTACGTAATATGCGGACAGAACTAGTATTGGCGGCAAAATGCGGTCCTCCTGCTGCAGCAACAGCTCCAAGGAGCGTTAGGCCTGGGGTGATTTTGTAGGCTGCAGGTTTTTCAACCCAGCCCTGAACGAGAACCTCACCGCCACCTGGCACGATCACGACGTCGCCAGGACGAGCTGGTAAGGTGAGCGGTGCAGAGGTACTGCCTTTCTCAAGGCTTTGCAAACTAATCTCAATCGGGTCTGCACTTTTCAGAATAAGAGGAGTGGCATTGTGGTTCACGAGCTGCGCTGGCAATGTGGCCGCGAGCGAGCGGGCCTGATGACTTTGCAAGGGCTCTGCGGGAATCAAATACAGCCGTGGAGCTGCTCCTTCCTTTACACCACCGGCCAACGAGAGCATATCAAGGATCGTGTCGCTACCACTGGCGAGCATATAGAGTCCAGGTTTTTCGACGGCCCCTAACACCGCAACTTGTCGACTGCGATATTCACGAATAAAGAGTGTAACCCGTGGGTGATGCATGTAGGCCTGCAGACGCTGACGAAGGGCTGCTCTGAGTTATTCCTCAGCGAGGCCTGCTGCTTGCATGATGCCAATAAACGGAAGTTCAATCGTTCCGTCCCCAGAGACACGGACTGTCCGGTTAACGATCTCCTCCATGGCGGGGACGGTGATCTCCAGGACATCCCCAGGGCTCACGGGGTAGTCGGCAAGTGCTGTTTCTGCACGTCGTTTTTGCCACAGCTGTTGTAAGCGTTCTGTATCTGAGTTGGGTGGGGATTGGAGTGAGAGAGGAGAGTGCGTTGGTTCGAACTGTACTGCAGCAGTATGAGGCATCTGGGCAGACGGCGAAGCAGACGCTGCTCCTTCCTGCAAGGACACACGTGACGTGGTGCCACATCCGAAGAAGGCGAAAATGCTAAAGAGAAAAATCCCAATAGAGAGAATCACACACTGCCTCAGCTGTTGCCGTGTTGTCGTGCAACAGAAAGAGAAAAGAGTCGGCACGCACGACCGCTGCTATATAAGTATGGCCAGCGTTTCTTTATTCCTGATCCAAGCCTTCGTTTACATTCTGTCGGACCATTGTCTTCCACCACGAACATGAAACGGTCCTTCACGCATCACGCTGTTGTTGGCGTAATGTGTGTAGAACATCACAGAGAGTGTTATTTCATAAACATGCATTCACCTCTCCATGCTCATCTCATTCAGGGAGGATTCGCACCGGTGTTCCTCAGCCGAGTTGGGTGATTGAGTCACGGAAAAATGAACAATTCTAAGAAGTCCCCAGGCAGGGATACTCAACAGGATTTGCCCATTTACAGCAATCCTCCAAAAGGTAGAATTCTAATGACCTCCAATAGGCGCGCACTGAGCTACACAAGGAAGCAGAATTCTCAAGTGCAATGGGACCGGAGCGAGTAGGGGTTTTGGTTGACAGCCAACCGTACTCTAGCCTACTGTACGGCGCAGGGAGGAACAGGCTATGCCTGCATGGGAACTCAAAGATAAAGCTGCGGTGTCTGGTGTTGGTCATTCGCCGTATGGCAAGCGACTGAACCGCAGTACGATTGATCTAGCTGGTGAGGCCATTCGCAACGCATTAGACGACGCAGGTCTGGCGCGTGATGATCTTGATGGACTCATTGTGAGTTTTGGTACGCCGATCGGAGCGGATGCTGACACGCTCGCGTACGCGCTCGGTTTGAAGTTAAGAATGTATAATCAAACCTGGGCACATGGGCGATTTACTGCCACGTGTATTCAGAATGCGGCGATGGCAGTCAGTGCTGGTCTCGCGAACCATGTGGCGTGCTTAGCGTCGATCAGTTTCTCTGGCTTTCGCAAGCCGATGATGGGTGGCGCCGGAGATTCCGAAGGCGCACGTGAAGGTGGCGGCGGGCATGGTGAAGATCCCGTCTATGGTATGACGTCGCCGGGCGCTGGAGCAGCACTTGTCGCGCAGAAGTACTTTGCCAAGTACGGTGCCACTAGCCGCCAACTTGCGGCGGTGGCAATCGCTGAACGGAAGCATGCGTCGCTGAACCCCGCTGCCATCATGCGCAATCCGATTACCGTTGAGGATCATCAAAACTCACGCTTTGTGTGTGAACCGCTGCATTTGCTCGACTATTGTCAAATCAACGATGGTGCGGCGTGTGTCATTGTGTCGAGTAGTGAGCGAGCCCGCGACTTAAAAAGACGGCCAGTGTATATCAGTGGGATGCAGGGACTTCCGGCTGGACGACATGAGTTCATTTGGACGCATCCAGGGTTTGGTACCTCGCAGCAAGAGGTGTTCGATTATCAAGCGGGAGTCCAGCCCGTGTACCAAATGGCGGACGTGACGCACAAAGATATCGATGCCTTTTTTACGTATGATGCCTTTTCGATTCTGGTGTGGTCTGCGCTTGAACGCTGGGGGTTCTGTAAGCCTGGCGAAGCTGCGGCGTTCACGCAGAATGGACGAATCGAATTAGGTGGTGAACTGCCCATCAACACCAATGGTGGTTTGATTTCCGAGGCTCACGTGATGGGATGGAACCATCACGTGGAGATCGTGCGCCAGCTACGCGGCGAGTGTGGTCCGCGACAAGTCGCCAACGCTGAAGTCGTTCAATGGGCGAATGCCTATGGCGATTCGCTGATCTATCGGAGGGGATAATCGTGGCTGAATACAAGAAACCTTTGCCGGCGATTTCGTCGTTGAACGCTCCGTATTGGGATGGACTCAAGCGACGTGAGGTAACCTTGCAGCGGTGTAACGCTTGTCACAAATTGTGGTATCCTCCCGGACCGTTCTGCCCAGATTGCTGGTCGCGCAGCTGTACGTGGGAGAAACTGAGTGGTCGGGGGAAAGTGAACTCTTGGGTGATTTTTCACCAAGCATATTTTTCTTCGGTGAAAGATGAGATTCCCTACAATGTTGCTGAAGTCGAACTCGATGAAGGTCCGCGGTTACTGACCAATCTTGTCGGAATCGAGAGCGCAGACATTGAAATTGGTATGCCAGTGGAAGTCGTGTTCGATGATGTTACCGAGGATGTAACGTTGGCGAAGTTTCGGCCAGCCGGAATGCGTAAAACGTAAAACGTAACGAGTAATCATTTTATCATTCCCTTTACGTTTTACGCATTCCGTTTTACGGATTACGTATCACGCTTTTGGAGGTCTCATGCCAGGTATTCTCGACGGTATTCGCGTATTTGATTTGACGATTGCGGCGGTTGGTCCGTGGGCGTCAAAACTTTTAGGTGAGATGGGAGCTGATGTCATAAAAGTTGAAGCTCCAGAAGGAGAACTCTCGCACGTTATTCCGCCACCGATCAAAGGGACGGCAGTGCTCTACATCTCGGCGAACTTCAATAAGCGCAATATCGTGCTCGACCTCAAGCAAGAAGGTGACCGTGCGACCGCATTGAAGATTATCGAAAAAAGCGATGTGTTCATTCAGAACATGCGGCCTGGAGCAGTTGAGCGCCTTGGGCTTGGCTATGATGTCGTGTCACAAGTCAATCCACGCGTCGTCTATGTGGCATCATCGGCGTATGGTCGCACTGGACCGATGGCAAAAGAGGCAGGCATTGATCCGAATCTACAAGCGCTCTGCGGCTGGTGTAGTATTACTGGCCAACCCGGCGGTCAAGGTGAGATGTTTCGGCACTTAGCGCACTTGGATATCTCCACGAGTACGATGATCGTTGAAGCTGTGCTGCAAGCCTTGTTAGCGCGCGAACGCACTGGCAAAGGGCAGAAGATCGAAATCGAAATGCTGTCTGCCGCATTATCTCTGCAAAGTACGCGATTGGCTGAATACTTTGCGACCAATCAGCAACCGCAACCGATGGGCAGTGCGGTTCCGACCACAGTGCCGCATCAAGCGTTTCTTTGTGAGGACCAAAAATACATTGCGGTTGGGGTAGTGGAAGAGGACCAATGGCCACGCTTTTGTCGGGCGCTGAAGGTAGAGGCGCTCCGCGATGATCCGCGTTTTGCTACCAATCCCCAGCGAGTTGAAAACCGCGCCGTACTGCTTCCACTGCTTGAAGAGCAGTTTCGCACCAAACCTGTGGCGTGGTGGGTCATTCGTTTGACGAAAGAAGCGGTGCCAAATAGTCGCATCGGTGATTACGACTCTCTTCGCTATCATCCGCAAGTGACACAGAACGAACAGATTGTGAATCTTGAGACGCCACACTGGGGAACTCTCGCTGTCGATGGCTTGCCGTGGAAGTTTGAAAAAACTCCAGCTGGTCCGATTCGTCCTGGCGGGCTCAAGGGGGAGCATACCGAGGCGGTGTTGCGCGAACTGGGTATTCTTTAGGCAAAAGGCTAGAGTGGAGAATTCCCCTCAGGCTAAAAGCTAACGGCTAATAGCTAAGAGCTGTTGAGGTTTTCATGAGCGGAGCACTTTCTGGATTTACTGTCATTGATCTAACCCAAGGCCTATGTGGTCCATTCGGAGCGATGCGACTTGGGGACGCTGGTGCGGAGGTCCTTAAGATCGAACCGTTGCGGGGTGATTCGGCTCGCACGATGGGACCGCCGTTTATTGGTGACGAGAGTGCGGTCTTTCTCAGCGTGAATCGTAACAAGAAGAGCCTTGCGCTCGATATTCATAAGCCCGAAGGGCAGGATCTCGTGCGAAGGCTAGTGGCGAAAGCTGAGGTGTTGCTCGAAGACCTGGGGCCGGGTGAGGCAGAGAAACTTGGTCTCGGCTATGCTGAGCTGCAAAAGATCAACGCGAAACTGGTGTACTGTGCCATTAGCGCGTTTGGTGAAGAAGGACCACTGCGCAATTTACCTGGGGCTGAACTCGTCATTCAAGCGATGGCAGACTACACCAACTCGCTGGGTCGCATTGGCGAACCACCTGTGAGGGTGGGCACTGATGTCGCCAGCGTGAATACCGGCATCTTTGCGTCTCAAGCAATCACTGGCGCTTTGTTTCATCGTATGCGAAAAGGCGAAGGACAGCGGGTGTCGGTCAGTATGCTTGGGACGTTACTGCACATGCGCGGGATTATGTGGACGGCGATGAGTGACCCTGATGACTGGTACGGTTTCCACCTTGATCACTACACTAAGCCACCAGACCACGGGTACAAGACCAAAGATGGGCGGGTCTATTTTGGTCTGCGTCGAGGCGACAGCGAGGATTGGGATCGCTTGTTGATTACACTTGGCATGACTGAGCAACTTGGAGATCCACGTTTTGCCGATTTTGGCCGCCAAGCGACAAGCATTGGTCGCTACGCACCGGATGTAAAACCGCTCTGGGAAGAGGCATTCAAAGAAATGACCTGCGAAGAGGTGGTCAAACTGATCCACTCTTTCAACGGCGATGCTGTCGCGTTTTTAGACTACCCTGCCTTGATGACACACCCTCAAGTGCAGGAACTCAAGATGATCCAAGAGCTGGACCATCCGACTGCTGGCACGTTCAAAACGATTGGACCCGTATGGCGCTTTGCTGATACCCCCGCAAAAATGCAAAGTCCGCCGCCGACTTTAGGACAACACACGGACGAAATTCTGACTGCACTGGGAGTGAGCGCGAAGGAGATCTCCCAACTTCGGGCCTCCGGAGTCATTGGTTAGTGAGAGAGGAAGTCGATGACAATGCGGGCAAACTCTTGCGGCGCTTCAGAGTGGACCCAGTGGCCGGTGTTGGCAATGGTCGTGAGTTGGGCTGCGGGAAAAATCTCTCTGATAGTGACGAGATCGTGATCGCGAATGTAGCCGGAATTCTCGCCACGAATGAACAACGTCGGTTTCGCGAAGGTGCCGTTGGCTGCAAACGTCTTCAACATTTCATGATAGTTGCGGTGGATCCCGTCGAGGTTGATCCGCCATTGGAAGCTGCCACCTTCGTTGCGTTCAAGATTCTTAAGAAGAAACTGGCGCAACGTGAGGTCCGGCAGATGTGGTGTAAGCGCCGCATCTGCCTCTTGGCGACTGCGAATAGTCGCCGGATCACATGCAAACAGCCCAGCAAAGACGTCGTCATGGCCAGGTGGATATACCTTTGGTGCAATATCGACGATGACAAGTTTATCGACCAGGTCTGGATAGGTAAGGGCGAACTGCATGGCAACTTTCCCACCCATCGAGTGGCCTAAGAGATGAATCGTCGGAAGTTCGTGCTGGTAGATGAACTCGTGAACATCTTCCAGCATCGCCTGATAGTCGAAGACTTCGCTATGCGGTGAGCGTCCATGGTTACGTTGATCGAGTGCAAAGACCTGGAACGATTGCGCAAAGGCTTTGCTGAGCGTACGCCAGTTTTCTAGTGAGCCGAACAATCCATGAAGGATAACGAGAGGATGCCCCTGCCCAGAATATTCGTAGTGAAGTTCCATACGTGCGTTACTGTGGGGACCAGAATGACACTGCGCCATCTGCGAGGGACTTCGGCGTCGCTTTCGCTTTGGCCTCAACGACGTACACCGACGGATTTTGTGCAGCAACTGCGGGATGGAGTTCAGTGCCTGCACTGCCGGCGAAGGTGAAATGTTTGCTATCAGGTGACCACACTCGATGTGATAGCGCATACTGATCAAAGTACTGAAATACGAGGAGTGTTGGACGAGAAGGAATGAAGTCCGTCACTTCGTGAATTTTGCTGTCCTCGACGTCGACGATGGACCATGTCCACAACACGCTGTTCGGTTTTCGCCCAGCATACAAAATACGTTTCCCGTCGGGTGACCAAAAATAGGCGGCGAGGTTGCCTTTGACAAGCTGGCGAATTTTTCCTGAGTCGATGTCAACCAGTTGTAGATTTTCTATGAGGGGGTCGCCTGGGAATGAGCTAGAGGCAATCGCGAGTTGCGATTGGGTTGGTGACCACTCCATCGTGATCCTGGCGGGAAAGGTGCCAACCGATTTCGGTGTGGTCCCATCTGCCGCAGCGATCATCAAGGCAGTCTTCTCTTGCTCCTTCGCGGTATCGCCGTAAGCGAGCCATTTACCGTCTCGTGACCAGGATGGAGGGCCAAAGACGGACGGTGAGCGAGAGACCGTCGTGCGCTTACCGCTGGAGACCTCAAGGAGACTGACGGAATGGCCTTCTTTTGCGTCACTATCGCCTCCAGTGTGTACTAACAGTGCTTGCGCATCTGCACGCCAGTCGAAATAAAAGGGGACGCCTTGAGCAAGTGCTTTTGGTTGCTTCCCCTCAGCCGTAGGCCATAAGCCAAGAGACAACGGACCGACTCCACCCATGAGAATTGCGAGCTGTTTATTATTTGGAGCCCAATAGGCATAGATGGGTTCTAGTCCTTGGGCTTTGTAGGAATTAAGAACTTGAGCACTGGTGACATCAAAAATATAAAATCCAGCAGTTTGCCCCTCCTTGTCGGCTGTGACATGAAAACACGCAAGTCGACTCCCATCAGGGGACCAAACTGGCCAGCTATAAAAATCTTGCCGTCTTTGTACCTGTTGCGGAGAAAAAGCGATCGTTTGCAAGAGTTCGCCAAAGGCTAACTTTCGTTTTCCGTTGCCATCGGCCTGCACGGTATACAGCGCACCCTCACCACCGATATAGGCAATTAGATTCGGCCCTGCGTGAGCAGGGGACGAGAGCAAACAGCTTATCGCTAGCACTATCCCGTAGAGCAACTTCTGGCCCATGTATGTCTCCTCCAACCAACAAACCTGACGATAACAAAGTTTGTTCCCAGACGAAACCATTACTGATGGTGTAGCGCGGAGTCCGTTGACACCTTTCGGGGCAGGCCGTATAACAATCGTGGACTCTCAAGGTCTAAGAAGATAAGAGGAAAGGTCTCTTATTTTTTTACTCGCTGCCTGACCGATCGGTTAATTGAAGGTGGCGAGGGTGGAAGGTTGAGGGAGTGGAAGAACACGCGCAATTGTCGTTCTCGGTCGCGCCTGCTGATACAGAACTTCTGCAAGGCGTTAATAACGCCATCATCAGATCTCAGGACTACTTCCTCCGCGAACAGACCCCTGATGGTTATTGGTATTATCCTCTGGAGGCGAATGCCACCATGGACGCCGAATATATCTTCTACAGCCACTTTATGGGGCGGGTGGACGAGAAGAAGAATAGGCGGCTCTGTGAGCATATGCTTGCAACGCAGGGAGAAAGCGGCGCTTGGTCGCTATTCTACAAAGGCCCTGGGCATCTTGGTAACACGATCGAAGCGTACTTTGCGCTGAAGCTCACTGGGTACCCGGCAGATCATCCTGCTCTCGAAAAAGCGCGGGCGTTTATTTTAGCTCAAGGTGGTTTAGCTAAGGCTCAAGTATTCACCCGAATTTTTCTTGCTTATTTTGGCCAATTTCCTTGGAGTGGGGTGCCCGCAGTTCCTGTCGAGCTGAACCTTCTGCCACCGTCGTTTCCCATCAATATCTATGAAATGTCCAGTTGGGCACGCGGCACGGTTGTTCCCCTAAGCATTATTCTCGCTCACCAACCGCATATTTCCATTCCTCAAGAACGAGGGGTCGCCGAGTTGTGGAATGAGCCCCCAGCACATGCTGATTTGAGTTTTCCACGCCCATCTCAATTCTGGTCATGGGAAAGCTTCTTTGTTGCTGCTGATCAGATCCTTAAGTTTCTCGGTAAGAGTCCGATAAAACCGTTACGGTATCGAGCGTTGAAAAAGGCTGAACGCTGGGTCCTTGACCATCAAGATACCAATGGTGGATGGGGCGGCATCCAACCAGCAATGTTGAACTCGGTCATGGCGTTACATAGCCTTGGTTATCCGGATGATCACCCGGCCGTAGCGAAGGGGATTCAAGCTATTGAGGACTTTCTTATGGAAACTGGGGGGCAACTCTTGTTCCAGCCGTGTGCCTCTCCGGTGTGGGATACGGTTTGGGCAGCGAAGGCGCTGTTGGACACCGCTTTTCCCACTGATCATCCTGCGGTGGTAAAAGCAGCAGACTGGATTATCGATCAGCAAATTTTCAAGCCTGGTGATTGGCAAGTAAAAAACCCAGAATTAGAGCCAGGTGGCTGGGCCTTTGAGTTTGCGAACGATTGGTATCCTGATGTCGATGATTCAGCGGTCATTCTGTATACCCTCAAACGAGTGACTGGCCTCGACGAACAGAAAAAAGATCGTGCACTCGCTCGCGGCCTTAATTGGACACTGGGTATGCAAAGTCGTAACGGTGGATGGGGCGCTTTTGATACGGATAACGTGCTGGATTTGTGGAATCAGATGCCGTTTGGTGACATGAAGGCAATGATTGACCCGCCCACGGCAGATCTTGCCGGTCGTTTATTGGAAATGATGGGAACATTTGGCTACGACAAAGACTTTGGCCGTGCTCAGCGTGCGGTCAAGTTCTTGCATGACGAGCAAGAGGCTGATGGTTCCTGGTGGGGACGTTGGGGGGTGAACTACATTTACGGCACCTGGTCTGTACTCATGGGACTACGCGCGATCGGTGAAAATATGACCCTGCCGTACGTTCGACGAGCAGCACAATGGCTCAAGGCGCAACAGAACGACGATGGTGGATGGGGAGAAGACTGTCTTTCGTACTGGGATCACAACAAGGCAGGAAAGGGTGAGAGCACTCCCTCCCAAACGGCATGGGCAGTGATGGGGTTGTTAGCTGCAGAACAAGAAGTGAGCCCAGCGGTGATGCGTGGCATAGCGTATCTGCTATCGCATCAAGAGGCGACTGGATCATGGTCTGAAGCGTTGTTTACTGGCACTGGTTTTCCGCAGCATTTTTATCTGCGGTACTACGGCTACTGTCACTATTTTCCGTTGATGGCCCTTGGACAATTTCGTACCCGCGTGCGAGCGCTCGCGCACAACGGCTGGACGAGAGGTTTGACGAACTGAGATTAGGAGGAATGCCGCTGTGAGAATTCAAGCAAAAACAATCACGATCGAAACCAAACAAAGGGTGCAGATTTTCGATATCACCCAAGAGGTCAAGGGATTTCTCGCTGAGTCTGAAGTGTGGAACGGGATGGGCATTGTTTCTACGCTTCATACGACAACGGCGGTGTTCTTTACCGAGACGCAAGATGCCCTCTGGGAGGATGTCGAAACGTTTCTCCAGAAGCTGGCGAGAGAGAATGGCGACTATAAACACAACGACGCGCGTTTTTCTGACTGCGAGCGAAAAAATGCTGCTGCACACTTGCGCGCCATGCTGCTCGGTGGATCCCTGGCGCTCCAAGTCGAGGACGGTCGGTTAGTTCTTGGGCAGTTCCAACGGATTATCTTTGCCGAGCTTGACGGGCCCCGCCCTCGTTCGTTACGTATGCAATTCATGGGTGAGGGAGTGGCTACACGTTCGCGGGTTCTTCACGTGTGGGACCCTGGAACTGGGAATAGTCGTGCGCTCCCCCAGAATGGGGACGTGGGATGAAAAAACTTGCGATCTTGGGTTCGACGGGATCGATCGGTGTTTCTACGCTATCGATTGTAGAACAGTTTCCTGAGCAGTTTCAGGCTGTTGCGCTTGCGGCGGGAAAGAATCTTGTCAAGCTCAAGGAGCAAATCCTGCAGTTTACACCGACACTCGTTTCTGTTGGTAGTGCTGCCGATGCGCAAGATTTGCGAATGCAGCTGCCAGATTTTCGTGGAGAGATTCTCTATGGAACAGAGGGGTTGCTCGCCGTTGCGACTCATCCTGACGCTGAAATGGTGATGGCTGCGTTGGTTGGTGCGGCTGGTCTTGCTCCAACGCTTGCAGCGATTCGGGCGAAGAAAACGATAGCCTTGGCCAATAAAGAAGCGTTGGTTATCTCTGGCGAGTTGATGACTCGCGAAGCGAAAAAGTACGGCGTGCAGATTTTGCCTGTCGATAGCGAGCATAATGCGATCTTCCAAGCCCTACATGGACACCGTCGTGACCAAGTTAAACGTATCATTTTGACGGCATCTGGAGGACCCTTCTTACACCGTCCTGCTGAAGAGCTAGCGACGGTGCGGATTGAGGAAGCGCTCAAACATCCGACCTGGAAGATGGGCAATAAAATCACGATTGACTCGGCAACTCTGATGAATAAAGGGCTCGAAGTCATTGAAGCACGCTGGTTATTCGATTTGCCGCCGGAACAGGTCTCCGTCATCATTCATCCGCAGAGTATCGTGCATTCAATGGTTGAATACATTGATGGCTCCGTGCTTGCCCAGTTAGGTATTCCTGACATGACGATCCCGATTTCGTACATCCTCGCATACCCAGAGCGATTACCGCTTGCTCATTTACCTTCGCTCGATTTGACGGCGGCGCGGCAATTGACGTTCTTTCCGCCAGATTTTGGTAAATTCCCGTGTTTACAGCTTGCCTACGATGTCCTCTCCCGTGGTGATACGTACCCCGCAGTACTCAACGCGAGTAATGAGATTGCTGTTGAAAGCTTTCTCGCCGGTCAGGTCCGGTTTACCGACATTTCTGCCTTGAATAATCGCGTGCTTGATGTACATAACGCACAGCCAGTGAGTAATCTTGACGCACTCCTTGCCGCAGATGAATGGGCACGGGCACAAGCACGAACCCTCTTGGGGCAACGAGGATCGCGGACCGTCGTGTTAGCGTAGCAATCAAGGGAGAAGGAGGGGGAGGCGTGGAACAGACTATCGAATTGTCACCCCATGCTTCACGTCTATCGCTAGGCTCGTTGAGCGATGCGTACGCGTACTGTCGGCAGATTACCCGCAAGAGTTCTTCAAACTTTTATTTTGCCTTCCGTTTACTGTCTGCAGAGCGTCATAATGCGCTCTGCGCGCTGTATGCCTTTTGTCGCTTTATGGATGATATTGCCGACCAGCCGACCCTTGGTGATTCCTCTTTGCAGGGGAAGGGGAAGAAAGAGCGACTAGAGATTTTGCTCAATGCCTGGCGTGAAGAGTTACGCTACTGCTATGCAGGAAATCCGCGACATCCTATTTCCTTTGCCTTATCTGATACCGTGCAACGGTTTCCGATTCAGCAAGCCCATCTTGCTGGGATTATTGACGGTGTCGAAATGGATCTCAGCCGTACTCATTATCGCACCTTCGAAGAACTATACGACTATTGTTATCATGTTGCGTCGTTGGTCGGGCTCGCGTGTATCGAAATTTTTGGCTACCGCAACCCGAGCGCGAGAGATTATGCCGTTGATCTTGGCATAGCTTTTCAGCTTACCAATATTCTGCGTGATGTCGGAGAAGATGCGCAACGAGGACGTGTCTACCTTCCAGAAGAAGATCTGGTGAAGTTTGGCTACACCGAGCAGGATTTACAGAAGGAGATTTACAATGACGCCTTCGTGCGTCTTATGACCTGTGAGAGCAACCGTGCGCGTGAGTATTACAATCGTGCACTACGAAATCGTGCTCCAGAGGACCATCGGTCTTTAGTTGCGGCTGAAGCCATGCGTCTGATCTATAGTCGGTTACTTGATACGCTTGTTCAGCGGCAATTCAACGTCTTCAGGTTACGTGTGACACTGCCCTCGTCGCGCAAAGCGCAACTTGCCTTTCAAGCTTGGGCCCAAGGATGGTTTGGTTTTTTGTAAAGAGCACTCTTAAAAAATCTGGGGAAACTCCGATCAGAAAATGTATGAAGAACCACAAATGGCGACATTTTCTCTTTGGGTTTCTTTTTGGTGCAGGCGGGTTGTATTTCTACACGTTCTACGGTGAGCAGTACCTGAACCTCGGGCTGAACTGGATGCAACGAGAATCCGATAGGTACCAAGCCGAGAATCCGACGCCAAAGGCCGACTCTGGATGGGGAAATGGGAAGGGTGGTCACAAATAGGCAGCTTGGTAAGACGCCTATTGCTGTACAGATGTTCTCTCGTTACCAGGGAGCGAACGTCACCACAAAACAAAAAACACGGCAAGATTGAAAGGCGATTCTGGATAGCTATAGTAAGAGGCTACACGAGAAGTAGCCTCCCCAAGAAGCGCTAGACTAGATATATACGCTACGCCACTGCGCGGAGTTTTTTCCCACCACGCGAACTACCTGTTGCGCCATCGTTATCAGGCAAGAAGTCTGAAATATTGGTTTTGCCGTAACGAGAGCCTGGAAACAGGGATCGAATCGCGAAAGCGACTTGACCCATGAGGCGCTTCACTCCTGGGGTCTTTTCAGCTTCACTAATCGGCTCAAGACGGATGATCGCACCATCGGTTTTTTTGCAGACCTGAAAGAAAAACTGCTGTTTTTTCCCCGGTTCAATCACGAGAGCTTCGAGAAGGAGTTTGCTACAGTCGGTGTTAATGTAGTACTCGCTGACTCGCTTGATCCCATCTTGATCACGGAGAAACATCTCCGGTCGACGGATAACAATCTGGCGCAGGTCAACAGGTCCCTCAATAGTGACGTTTGGCATCAACGCTCTCCTTGCATAAGCGGGAGGTAAAGTGTCATCCTCTGTCGTTCCCGCACACGACGACTCTGCTAGGAATCTTTCCTCTCAGAGGCATTTTTTCTGTTTTTCTCTCAGAGAAAGATGCCCTTTCCATTTACCTGTCCTTATGCGAGTGGTCAAGCAGCGATTTTTCTAAAGCAGTAACAAAATGCAGAATTGTGGGCGAAGCGCTCGATGGAAGAAGCGGGCCGTGCCTTTTTTCCTGCAAAAGCTAGACAGCCACGAAAAACTGAGTAGACTTTCTTTGCTGATACTCTACTTTACATCGTCTCTGTAGACCGGCTATAAGCGATGCAAACCGCAATTCAAGTAGTGCTTGAGAGGAATCGCGCAATGTTTTCTACACCCCCCCCCGCTGCTGTACATAAGAGCCCTTACGTAGTGTCTACGGAAGAGGCAATCGAAGAGATCCGTGCTGGTCGTATGATCATCCTCATGGATGACGAGGACCGTGAGAATGAAGGGGATCTCTACATGGCCGCAGAGAAGGTCACACCGGAGGCGATTAATTTTATGGCCTCGTACGGGCGCGGCCTTATCTGTTTGCCTATGGCTGAAGAGATGATTGACGGCTTAGGATTGCCGATGATGGTCGCCAAGAACACAGCGCCGCTTGGTACTGCGTTTACGGTGTCGATTGATGCGAGGCATGGGGTCACTCATGGTGTGGCAGCCGAAGACCGAGCAACCACAATCCTGACGTGTGTACGCGAGGATGTGCGCCCCGAAGATCTTGTGACCCCGGGACATATCTTCCCACTTCGCGCACGTCGTGGAGGCGTGCTGGTTCGAACCGGGCAAACCGAAGGCGCAGTGGACCTCTCGCGACTTGCCGATCTGAAACCTGCTGGAGTGATCTGTGAGATTATGCGTGACGATGGAACGATGGCACGCTTACCTGATCTCGAAGAATTTTCTGCCAAGCACGGGATTAAAATCGCCACGATCGCTGACCTTATTCAGTACCGCCTGGAGCATGACTCACTCATTCAACGTATGGCTGAAGCACGGCTTCCGACCCGGTGGGGAGGAGATTTTGTTGCTCATGTGTATTCGAGTGGCGTTGATGAAGAAGAGCATGTCGTACTCGTGAAAGGAGACATCTCTCCTGATGAGCCGGTGTTAGTGCGGGCACATGCCGAATATGTTCCTGGGGATGTCTTTAGTTACACCCAGAGTAATACCAGTGCACTGCTGCGTCAGTCGATGGAACTCATTGCCGCTGAGGGAAAAGGGGTCATCTTGTATCTGCGCCAAGAGGGGCAAGGGGCGTACCTATTTCCAGATCACCATCGTTCTCATAAACGTCCGCACCATGAACCGCGTCGACCAAGCACGAACCCTGGTTCTCAAGTGCGGGACTTCCGTGATTACGGTATTGGCGCACAAATTCTGCGTGACATCGGTGTTCGCAAAATCCGTCTGTTGACTAATTACCCCCGACGTCTCGTGAGCTTGCCAGGATATGGTTTGGAAATCGTCGAATGCGTGCCGCTCAATAGTATTGAACCTGAGCATACACCAGCAGCAACGAAGAAAGGCTCACGGGCGTCACGCGCCTCTGCATAACAGTGAGTTATGTCATCTGATGTGCTTGTCAAAGCGACGGCAGCCGAGAAGACCATTCGTGCCGCCGTCGCAATCACCACCAATTTGGCTAATGAAGCACGCCTGCGTCATCAAACCGCACCGACAGCGAGTGCCGCATTAGGACGAGCACTGACAGCAAGCCTGCTCTTGAGTAGTACGATGAAAGAAGAGGAGCGGCTTTCCCTGCAATTCCTTGGCAATGGTCCATTGAAAGGGATTTTTGCCGAAGCCAATGCCCAAGGTGAAGTTCGTGGCTTTGTCTATTATCCCCGCACGCACTTGCCGTTGCGAAAAGGCAAACTGGATGTGGGCGGTGCGGTCGGAAGCGGAACACTCACGGTGATCCGTGACCAACCGTGGCGAAAAGATCCGTATCGCAGTATTCTTCCAATCGTCTCTGGTGAGATTGGTGCTGATATTGCGCATTATCTCTTGAACTCAGAGCAAATTCCCTCAGCCGTCAGCTTGGGTGTGTTTGTGACGCCTGACGAAACAGTTACTGCTGCCGGTGGATTCGTCGTGCAAATTATGCCAGGCGCAAGCGAAGAGACGATTGCTCAGCTTGAGGCCAATGTTGCGCGCGCAACGCCCATCAGCCAACTGGTCCGCGAAGGTGCGACGCCGGAGCAGATTCTTGCCCACGTGCTCGATGGCTTTGCGCCTGTCACTATCGGTGAAACCTCTGTCCGCTTTGGCTGCCGCTGCTCCCGAGAACGTGTTCTTGGAACGCTAGTAGCTCTAGGACAGGAAGAGATTCAGACACTGCTGGAGAAAGAAGACAACGTGTCTGTGACGTGTGAGTTTTGTAGTGAACTCTATGTCATTGACCGACACGCAGCCGAAGCGTTGTTTGCTTCTCCGGAGTAACCGCATGGCCTTTCGGCCGTGATGAATATTCAATAGAGGAATGATTTTGTGTGGGGTGTGGATTGTGGTCGCGTGAAGCGCGTCCTTCAGTATCTTCTCTTCTTCTCGGTCATCTTTGCTCTTGTTCCACAGAGTTTTGCCTTCCAGGTCGACTGGCCGGTGGTCGAACAAGAGGCAGGTGAGCTGCTCAGTCGCTACGTTCGTATTGATACGACCAATCCGCCGGGAAATGAAACTGCGGCAGCACTCTTTTGGAAAGAGGTATTGGCCAAAGAGGGGCTAGATGCGCAAGTTTTTGAATCCCAACCTGGCCGTGGGATTGTGTATGCCCGTCTCAAAGGCGGTGGCGAGAAAAAGGCTCTCATTCTGTTGCACCATCTCGATGTTGTGCCTGCCGTGAAGTCTGACTGGGAGATCGATCCATTCGCTGGGGAGATTAAAGATGGTTATGTGCACGGGCGCGGTGCGATCGACTGCAAAGGTGTTGCCGTGACCCAGTTTATGGCGCTGGCATTACTGAAACGTCTTGGCGTGCCGTTGAAACGTGACATCATTTTTCTCGGCACAGCCGATGAGGAAGCAGGTGGACGGAACGGTGCAGGGTGGTTTGTTGAAAATCATGCTGATCTTATAGCCGATGCGGAATTTCTCCTGACCGAAGGCGGCGGCATCCGCGTCCATAATGGACAACGATCATACAACATTGATATCGCCGAGAAGGCGCCATGTTGGATACAGCTAGAAGCGCAAGGGGCAGCAGGGCACGGCTCTATGCCACTGCCTGAAACCGCGGTGACTCGTTTGATCCGTGCACTCGAACGAATTCGACTTCACGAAACGCCGCTCAAGGTAACCCCAGCGGTCCAGGCCTACTTCTCTGCCCTGGCTGAGCGTGAAGATCCGATTAAAGCAGAACAGTATCGGAATCTTGAGCAATCCCTGGCTGACCCGACCTTTCGTGAGGAGTTTACCAAGAATCCAGCGCACAACGCGCTAGTCCGCAATACGATCTCACCGACTGTGCTCGAAGGCAGCAACAAGACCAACGTCATTCCGTCACACGCACGAGCGCAGCTTGATTGTCGCTTGCTCCCCGGTGAAGACCCACAACAGTTTGTGACGATACTAGAGAAAGTTGTGGGCGATCCAGAAGTGCGCTTTTCTATTCTGTTGAATTTCCCACCACTCGCCTCAGGAGTTGAGACTGATCTATATCGTGCCATTCGCACGGTGGCGGAGAAATACGATCCACAAGCGCCCGTTGTTCCTGCGGTGCTGGGTGGGTTTACCGACGCTCATTACTTCCGCCGCAAAGGGATTGTTAGTTATGGGTTCACTGGCCTACCCCTTGCCGAAGACGACACCCGACGGGTACATGGCACTAACGAGCGCATTCCTCTCGCAAGCTTACGCCAAGGCGTGCAAGTGCTGGCGGATTTGTTGCAGGAATTGGACAAGTAAGAAGCTGTTGAAAAATCTTCCGTTCACCCTTCGACCGGCTCAGGGCGAACGGAGGAAAGCCTGGTAATGCACGATGTTTCCGTTCGTGCTGAGCTTGTCGAAGCACGGTTTATCAACAGCTTCTAAACCGCTCCACAGCTTCTGCCTCAATCAGTCCACGAAAGATTGGTACACTCAGCCTGTCACCCTGAGTGCAACGAAGGGTCTCTCAGAGAGATTCTTCGCGGAGTTTATCCTGAGCGTAGTCGAAGGACTCAGAATGACAGGCCCGAAAGGCCGCAGCGTAAAGTGTACGAATGTTCTCGGGTCTGATTTAGGTGCAGAGTAAAAGCCTATTGGTTTGGATCTATCCCTGCTTGACGGAGCAAGGCGGCAAGACGTTCAGCGCGTTGATATTCTTGTTCGGCGCGCAGGCGTTCTTGTTCCGCACGTTGGTGTTCCTGGTCTGCGCGGCGGCGCTCCTCGTCGCCGCGTTGACGTTCTTGCTCAGCACGTTGGCGTTCTTGTTCCGCACGTTGATGTTCTTGGTCTGCCCGTTCTTTGACAGTAGGGATAATCACTCCATGTTCGTCAGTCCAACGTAACCAGGTGTCGTGTTTCCCTTCAAATGTTCCTTCCCATAGCGTCAGTCCTAATTTCAACGGCGGGAACTGTGGCGTATCCTGCCGTTCGTATCCCAGGTCTCGCAACCGATAGATCGTTAAGACATCGTCCATAACCTGTCGTAGTGGGTCGAAGATCACGTAGAAACTAATCCGCATCCAGGCATACTTTTGTAGCTTGGCTGTATTCCCGCCGCCTTCAGTGTTGGAGACGATTTCTAGCACCAAATCTGGTGGTTTGCCAAACTCGCCGAGAAAATACGAGCGATGTTCCTTACGCCACCAATCGTCCGCGACTTGTACGTCAAGACTGAGAAACATATCTGGGACAATGGCGGGGTTCCGGGTCTGGGCAAAAATGCCCACGTTGGCTGCGGCGAGAACCGGGCGGTCCTTACCAGGGCCAGCCCATGAGCTATACAACGGTTCGGTCAGTAACCGCTGGTGCTTTTCGGATGGCAGGTTATCCACAGGGGTGTCGTCCTCGGTAATCAGATGTTGAAAATTCAGAGAGTAAACCTCCGGTGTGGTGTCCTGCATCGGTTGCGACATAGGCGTCCCGTTTCCGTGATAAGAGGTTTCATGCGCGGTTGAGATCAACTCACTCAGCGCTTTGTTTCTACTGTGCCAAGCATACAAGGGCAGGCTTGTTGTGTCGACCGGTATGCGATTGAGTGATTCAGTGACGCATCAGAAGAAGGGACAAGCTTCTCTAGCTCCAGGCCATTCCCTAAATAGAAACTCACTCGATGGAAAGTGCTAGGCGGCGAGGGGAAGCGCATACACCTGACGTTCCACCGGGAAGGACCGGCGTTTTTGCAGCCAAGCAAAGACTAAATTGACTAATTCCTCTATACTCTGACAGCGATGACAGCGGGTAA